>JAOUMI010000152.1 GCA_029881555.1 Candidatus Bathyarchaeota archaeon
GGGGTAAAGCCCATGGATATGCTTGAACTCGCTCAGGAGAAGGTAAACATAGGTGGCAAAACCGGCATGCCAGTCGTTATCGAGCATATAGATAAAGAAGGAAATGTCGAGAGGATGAGCCTGGGCACATGAAGGAAAAATACATACTTGCCCATGATGTCGGAACCAGCGGCAACAAGGCCGCACTAGTGAGATTAGACAACACCATTGTTGGAAGCAAAACCGCCGAGTATTGTGTACATTATCCTGAGAGGGGGTGTGCTGAGCAATCCCCTTCCGACTGGTGGAACGCTGTTGTAACTACCACTATGGATTTGTTAGATTCCTCAGGGACAAAGCCTTCCGACATCGTGGGGCTGGTGTTTTCAGCTCAGATGGCGGGAACCCTACCCGTGGATGACGAGGGTGAAGCATTGATGCCATGTATGATATGGCTGGACACGAGGGCCGCGGAGCAAGCGAAAAGAATATGGAGTGGAGTCATAAAGGTATCGGGATACAGCGTCTTCACGCTAATGAGGTTTCTTCGAATTACAGGTGGTGCGCCGGGACTTGCCGGAAAGGACGGCATATCCAAAATGTTGTGGCTGAAAGAAAACGAGCCGGATATCTATTCTAAGGCGTTCAAGTTTCTGGATTCCAAGGATTACCTTTTGTATAAGTCTACTGGGAACTTCGTCACGAGTAGGGACAATGCAAACATAACTTGGCTAATGGACACTAGGACAGAAAGACTCTGCTGGTCTGATTCGATTCTCAAAAAATACGGCATACAAAGAGAAAAGCTTCCCGAAATCAAGAAGTCAACAGAACTGGCTGGTAGACTTACAGCAGAAGCAGCCGAAGATTTAGGATTACCCGAAGGAACGCCCGTAGTGGTGGGTGCAGGGGACATCACATCGGCAGCCATTGGCTCAGGTGCAGTTACAGAGAACCAAATACATGCCTATGTTGGAACGAGCAGTTGGGTAGCATGCCATACGTCACACAGAAAGAAAGACGTTAGACACTACGTGGGTAGCATATGCAGCGCAAACCCGGATATGTACCTGTGTGTAGCAGAGCAAGAGACCGCTGGGGCATGTCTAGATTGGGTAAAAGCCCAAATGTTTAAGGAGAATGTAGAAGAAGTTTATGAGTTGTTCGACCACATGGCTGCTGATGTTGAGCCGGGCTCAAGAGGATTGATATTTACTCCTTGGTTGTTCGGTGAGAGGGCCCCAGTAGACAACCCCACCATCAGAGGAGGATTCCATAACCTGAGCCTCGACCACTCGAGTGGTCACATAGTAAGGGCTGTACTCGAAGGAGTTGCGTTCAACATGAAATGGGCACTAAATTGCCTCGAAAAACTGACCCAGAGAGCGGACGCCATAAACATAATTGGGGGAGGAGCACTCTCCCGTACTTGGTGTCAAATATTCGCTGATGTTCTAAATCGCCGTATGAAACAGGTGTGTGACCCTAAGGAAGCTGGTGCCAAAGGCGCCGCAATAATAGCTGCGGTGACTCTTGGACACATGAAACGGTTAGAGGATGCCGAGAGATTGGTAAGAATTGATGAGGTGTTCGAGCCGAACCTAGAGAATGTTAAACTCTACGAAGGAATTTTCAAGGAGTTCAAAAACATATACAAGAACAACTGTAAAATGTGTCGTCGGCTGAACGCGGGAAAGTGTCTGTAGCTGAATGCTGGAAATGGATGTGTTCTATCCTATTCAGAAAAGACCTAAAACCTTCAAAACCTGAAGTCTTTTCAAGCTGCAAACTTGAAACCGAACGTTTGGAAGGGAAGATGATGCACGAAACTTTCATTCAGGACCTTCGTGAGAGACTTGTGAAGGTTGGCAGGGAGATATACACCCATGGATTCGTGCCCGGAACCGTCGGAAATATTAGCGCCAAGATTCCTAACACGGACATCATTCTGATAAAGCCTAGTGGCGTTGGCATGGGCGCTTTGAAGCCTGAGGACCTAGCCATAGTAGACCTTCAAGGAAAACAGATTCAGGGAGAACTAAGCCTCTCAATAGAAACGCCAATGCACACGGCAATCTATAGAACGCGTGACGACGTTCAAGGAGTCGTACATTCACACGCTCCAACCGCCACAGCCTTTGGCGTAGCAGGAATT
>JAOUMI010000153.1 GCA_029881555.1 Candidatus Bathyarchaeota archaeon
TTGTCATTTTGCTCCATTTTGGCTGGGGGATTCCGAGCTGGTCTAAGAGAATGCTAAACTTTGATCGGTCTTCCGCGCGATCTATGCTCTCAGCAGATGTACCAAGCAGTTTCACTCCCGAATTGGCGAGTTTTAAGGCTAGGTTGTTTGGAATCTGTCCTCCAACGCTTGTTATGACGCCGAGAGGGTTTTCCTTTTCGTATATGTCCAGAATTCTCTCCAGTGTTAATTCTTCAAAGTACAGCTTGTCAGACAGGTCGTAATCCGTGGAGACTGTTTCAGGATTGTAGTTGACCATTATGACTTCTTGGATGCCGTGTTTTTTGAGTGCCCATGCCGCGTTAACTCCACACCAGTCAAACTCAACGCTTGACCCTATTCTAAATACGCCAGCTCCAAGGACCACAATCTTTTCCTTGCTCAACTCAAATTTTATGTCGTCCTCGTCTCCACCGTAGGTTAAGTAGAGGTAATTTGTTTTAGCTGGCCATTCAGCGGCAAGGGTGTCTATTTGTTTAACTACGGGAACTATATTCGCCTTCTTTCTCAGTTCTCTAACGGTCATTTCATCTGTTTTGAGGCAGAAGGAAATCTGCTTGTCTGAAAATCCGAGACGTTTTGCCTCTTTGATCGCCTCAGTTGTGTTGTTGTCCTTTAGACTTAAAGACCGCAGTTTCTCCTCCATACGAATGATGTTTTCGATTTTATGTAAGAAGAATGGGTCGATACCGCTTAGCTGGTTGATTTCTTCGATTGGAATGCCCATTTTTATTGCTTTCGTTATCTTGAACAGTCTTTCATCTGTTGGGTTCGCTAAGATGTCTTTTATTTTTTCAATGGGTTCGGGTTCATCGTCCTCAGGGTCGCAGACTAGTCCTATTTTTCCTATGTTTAACATGCGAACCGCTTTTTGGAGAGCTTCCTCAAAACATCTCCCTATAGCCATGACCTCTCCAACAGACTTCATCTGCGGACCAATATGTGGATCTACATTTCTGAACTTTTGTAGGTCCCATCTCGGAACCTTGATCACGAGGTAATCGAGTGCGGGTTCAAAGCACGCCGTTGTTATCCCAGTGACCTCGTTAACCAGTTCGTGGAGTAGATAGCCGATCGCCAGCTTAGTTGCTATGTAAGCTAACGGGTAACCCGTTGCTTTACTGGCAAGCGCGGAACTTCTTGACATCCGCGCGTTCACTTCGATGACACAAAACTTCTCTGACTTCGGATGCAGGGCCCATTGAATGTTGCACTCGCCAACTATGCCCAAACTTCGTATGACCTTTATGGAAGCCGAACGAAGCATGTGGTATTCACGGTTTGACAGCGTCTGCGATGGAGCCACCACGATCGAATCTCCGGTGTGAACGCCCATTGGATCGAAGTTTTCCATGTTGCAGATGGTTAAGCAGTTGTCTGCGTAATCTCGCATAACCTCGTACTCAATTTCTTTCCAGTGGCCAACGTATTCCTCAACAAGAACCTGCGAGATCATACTTTGAGCCAAGGCTCGATTAACTATTTCTCTTAATTCACCGTCACTGCGGGCTACACCGCATCCTTTTCCTCCCAAGGTGTACGCCACTCGGACGATAACAGGATACCCTATCTCGTTTGCGATCTTGAGGGCATCCTCAACAGAAGTTGCAGATTCGCTCTTTGGTGTTGGCATGTTAGCGCGGACCATCGCTTTCCTGAAAAGTTCTCTGTCCTCCGTCTCTTCGATAGCCCTGATAGGAGTCCCTAAAACCTTCACGCCGTATTTTTCAAAAACACCTTTTTTTGCAAGCTGAACCCCACAGTTCAGTGCCGTCTGACCACCGAACCCCAAGAGAATTCCGTCCGGTCTTTCTCTTTCAATGACTTTCTCCACGTATTCCGGCGTCACGGGTAGCAGGTACACTCTTCCCGCCAAGCGGGGGTCTGTCTGTATAGTCGCTATGTTAGGGTTGACGAGAACGGTTTCTATATTCTTCTCTTTTAGTGCCTTAAGACATTGACTTCCCGAGTAATCGAACTCTGCAGCTTCTCCAATTTTTATAGCCCCACTGCCAAGCACTAACACCTTACGTATCCGCTCAAACTTCGGCACTTCTATCCCCTCGCGAGCT
>JAOUMI010000026.1 GCA_029881555.1 Candidatus Bathyarchaeota archaeon
GTCACGAGTTATCCAGACGCTGCCAGCCTCTATTCTTGTGGGTAGACCTACGGCGGCCAATTGGCTGATGATGGGACCTGGGGGCAATCCGGTGTTTCCTGCAGACACAATCACGTCGTGTGCAGCTGAGTCTCCAGCTTTAGCTGTGGTTTTCACCCTGCTCTTTTGAAGAAGAAGCACAAGCTTGAAGGGGTTAAGGTCGGTGAAGAGGAAGATGTTTGAACCTGTTAGGTGTTCTTCTAAAGCTTCCAGTCCCTGCTTGTCTTTGCACTGCGCAATCGCCCTTCTCATAATGGTGTTTTTTATCACGCGGAGATGTGCGTTGTCCTCCAGTTTTCTCCTCAGCTCCTGAAGCTGAGCTGCCCTGACCTTTTGCAGGTTCGCGACTCCGAGAACCTTGTGCTGTTGTATGAAATTTTCTATTTCTTTAACTTCTTCGGCTTTTTCCAACGCTGCTCGGCGTAATGTCATGTCTTTCTCTACATCCTTATCTTGATGGACGGTCCCATAGTTGTTTTCAGGCTGACCGAACTGATGTTTTTGAGTCCCCTTTTGAGTTTTGCCTCTACTCTTCCTATTACCGCTTGAACGTTTTCAGCGATTTTCTCATCAGACATGTTCTCTGCTCCAACGCGGCACTGAAGAACAGGCTGACCCCGCGTTCTAAGCAAAACCATTTTCCGGTGTCTTTTCATATGTGCCGCTATCTTCGCTGTCGGAGGAACATGAGTCGGCATTTTTCCTTTCGGCCCTAGGGTTGCACCCAGAATCTTTCCCACGAGCGGCATCAAAGGAGCCTCAGCGATGAAGAAGTCGTAGGATTTCGCCAGCTCCTTCTGTTTTTCCTTGTCGCCCATCATGGCTCCAAGCTCTCCCTTCTCTATGACGAGGTCTGCCTTCGCCCTCTTGGCTTTTAGAGCCATTTCTCCTGAGGCGATTACGCATATTCTGTTTTCCTTTCCCGGGGGATGCGGCAACTCGATGAGTTCTTGAATTTTTTCTTGAGGCTTTTTGGGGTTTACGTCCCGCAGGTTTATGATGAGTTCTATGGACTGCGTGAATTTTCTCTTCTTAGACTTATCCTTTGCTTCTTTGATTGCCTCAAGGATGTTCTTCGTTTCTAAAGGCATCTCTGAGCCTCGAGCAAAAGACGTACAGGAGCCTGTTATAAAAATCTTGTTATAAGTTTGTGGTAGAAATAATTGAACACGGAAATACGGGCTTGACAGAGAATGGAGTCGGCTATAGATAGATGCTATTCCTCTTCCTTAAACAACGCGTCATGCTTCCCCTCGTCGATCTCCTTCTGGACCTCCCTAGGATCTTTCTCCTCTACCGTTACGCCCATGCTGACGCAACTTCCCAAAATCTCTTTCACCGCAGACTTCAAGGATCTCGCTAAAAGCTCAGAGTGTTTGACCTTGGCTATCTTCACAGCCTGCTGCATGGACAAGTTTCCTATCTTTTCGGTTTTCGGGACCCCCGAGCCCTTTTCAACTCCCAATTCGCTGACGATCAGCGCAGAAGTTGTAGGAGTGCCGACGCTCACTTTGAACTCCTTTGTCTCCGTGTCCACGGTGATCTGAACTGGAACTTTCATGCCAGCGTATTGTTTAGTGACCTCGTTGATCTTGTTCACGATGGCGAGGACATTGACGCCGAGGGGTCCTAGAGCTGGTCCTAGTGGAGGTCCGGCGGTTGCTTGTCCGCCGCTTATTAACGCTTTAATGACTTTTTTTTCGCTCATGTTGTTTCCTCCTTTTTCGCCTTCTCCGCAAGCCTCACGTAGTCTGCGTGAACTGTGATGGGTAGGGTGAAGGTTGCCTCTAGCAGCTCAAGGGTTACTTCTTCCTTGGTTTTGTCTACCCTCGTGATCTTCGCTCTCATTCCCTTGAACGGACCCCCTACGATCTCGACGAGGTCTTCGATGTCCAGCTCTTCAATCACTGGCTTCACGACGATGTATCGCTCGACCTCTGGGAAGCTTACGATCCCTGGAACTCTTGATCTCACGTGCTTGATTCCCGCTATCGCTTCATCGACGAAGTGCGGCCCGCCAGCCTCGATGAAGACGTAGCCCTTCAGCATTTCTGGCACGAGAATTGCTTTTATGGGTAGTTTGTTGGTTTCAACTCTTGCTGCGATGAGGTCTGCAACGTTTTTCTCTTGTCCCGCCGTTGTCCGCACGGCGAAGACTGCTGTGGGCATCCTCTCTTCCTCGTCACTCATGTTTATGCTCCCTACAACCCAAATCCTTGTATCAATGAGGATATGAATTTGATCAGGAATGCCAGCATGCCAACTACGAAGACTCCTAGTAGGCAGATTTTGATGGAGAGCCAGAGCTCGCTTATTCCCGGCTTATTAGCAAGCCTCAGCACTCTCGTGGCCGATTTGAGAAATGATCTCAATCCCAAGTTTGCTCGTTCACTCAACATTCACTTCCCCTATAAAAATGTATTCGGTGTGAATCTGGCTCTTATCTTAAATCGAGATTTTGAAAAGCCTCTGTTTAGATTGTGCAAAACTCGTCTCCATGGGCTGAGTCAACGTTTGAGCCTTTTCTGAGGCAGGGAGATGGCGCGTTCGTATTCGTAGATCACTCTTGATGTTACGGTCCAAGCTTCAAGCGTCTCTTCATCTATGCAAACCAGTTCGTCCGCCAATCGGATGGTGGATGCGGAGAAATGTCCGTGAGGAAAACCACCTATGATCACGGCGGGCCTCTCTCCGCTTGAAAGCTTCGACGCAACATCTTCAAGCGTGCGAGGCTTCCCTGTCCTGCTGAAAGCCACAACTTGAGTGGGGCTGATCTCTCGAAGTAGTTGCGACAGTGTTTTGGACTCCAGCTTTAGCAGAACTGGCCCGTTGGGAGGAGCCTTTCTTAACTCGAATAGCTGCTCCATGAGACCGACGAATCGGTTGTAGTTTCTCGGAAGTCGAGCTTCTGGTTTCACCCTGATAATGTGATCGTTGATAGTGTGTACGTAAACCTGAAGAAGTCTTTCCTTGTTGAGAGGTGAACCCAAGGCCTCGAGTAGGGCAAAATGAACGATGTCTGGTCGTCCCCGCTTCTCGTTCTTCAGAAGAGTTTTCATGGCAGCGTGGTGATAAGATCGGTCGAGAAGAAGGAATTGGGGATGCTTCTTGCGCTTCTTGGAGTGGCGCCTGACAGCGGGGTGTCTCCATAAGTCTTTTGGAATCGTTTCAAGTGCCGACTCTGCGAGTATAAGAACTAGCAAGCTTAGCCCTTCAAAGGGTAGGGAAAGACTATTTCCATAAAAGCTTAATGGAAGCCCTGAAGAGAGTTCTGTGGGGAAACGGACATCATAAAACAAATAGCCATGCAACGCATTCGCACTCTCTTTCGATTAGCTGAAGAGACAGTTCATGAAAACCCCGAGTTGGCACAACGATACGTTGAGATCGCAAGAAAAATTGCCATGAGAACCAAGCTGCGAATGCCCAAGCAGCACAGGCGGCTCATTTGCAGACACTGTAAAAGCTTTATTTTCCCTGGTCTGAACTGTCGTGTACGAACCCAGTCAAGAAGGGAGCCACACATTGTTGTCACCTGCCTCAGCTGCGGCAAGCACATGCGCATCCCATTGAAAGGAAGGAGAAAAAATGTTAACGCCCAAGATGAAACGCCGAATAAAGCGTGAACTGAGCGCTGAGAGACCCACCATATGGGTTGGAAAGCAAGGAGCATGTCAAATCGTAAATGAGGTCTCTAGGCAACTGGATCAAAGGGAGATGGTGAAAGTTAAAATACTGAAAAACGCCCTCAAGAATGACATAGCCAAGAACGTCGCATCAAAAATAGCGCAGAAAACATCATCAACCCTAATCGAAGTTCGAGGCCACACCTTCATATTGTATAGACACCGAAGGAGGAAGAGTGAAAAGCCTTTATAAGTGGCTTCCCAAATTAGCCATTTCAGCTAGGAAGAAAGAATCTTGCCCACACCCTACGACGTTCCATCATCAATTCTGATCGAAACTTTAGCCCAGTATCTGAAGAAAAACGTGGATGAGACAGTTCCACCTGCATGGTCCTCCCTCGTAAAGACAGGCTCCCACGCCACGAGACCCCCCCAGAATCCAGACTGGTGGTTCACCCGATGCGCCTCGCTCCTGCGAAAGATATACATGAAAGGCCCCATGGGCGTAACGCACCTTCGCTCAGAGTATGGTGGAAGAAAGGATGCGGGAGTGAGACCGGAACACGCGAGGATGGGTGGTGGAGCAATCATCCGTAAGGCGTTGCAACAGCTTGAGGCAGCAGGACTTGTGGAACCCTCAAGAAACAGGGGTAGAGTGCTGACTAAAGAGGGGAGGCGACTGCTAGACAGCCTATCAGACGAGATCAAGAAAAAGCTGGAGAAGAAGAACGTGGAACTGAAGAAATACTAGGTGTGCACGATGAGTGACGAGGAAATCGAAGAGCTGCGAAGAAGAAAGCTTCTCGAGCTTAGGCGGCGACTAGCCCAAGAGCAGCAGAGAATCCAGATGGAACAACAAATCGAGGTGCAGAAGCAAGCAGCTCTTCGCAGGGTACTCACCCCAGAAGCCAGACAGCGCCTCACAAACCTAAAAATGGTGAAGCCAGAGTTCGCCGAACAACTTGAACTGCAACTGATCCAGCTCGCGCAACAAGGCAGGGTAGACATCCCGATAACCGACGAACAACTGAAAGACATTCTGATGAAATTGCAGTCTGGCCGTCGAGATATCAAAATCAGGAGGGTTTAAGGTGGGAAGAAACAAACCCACCGCGAAAAAACGCAGGTTGGCAAAAGCCGGCAAAGAAAGCAAGCCCGTTCCGACATGGATTATCGCGAAGACGGCGAGCCGCGTGAGAACCAGCCCGAAAAGAAGGCGCTGGCGGCAAAGAAAGATAAGGGCTTGAGGGGTGGACAGAAATGAAACAGACTGCTGAGGAATCCGAGAAAACTGAAGAACTGAAAGAACCCGAGGATACTGCGGAAGTAGAAGAAACCGGTGAAGTTGAAGAGCCAAAGGAAACCGAAGAAATCATAGAAGAAGAGGAAGAGATCGTAGAAGAAGCCGTCGAAGAGGTTAAGAAACCGAAGAGAAAGGAAATAGAGGAAGAAATCGTCGAGGAAAAAATTTACACGATACCACTAGGCAGGGCATGGATTTCTCCGCGGAAAAAGCGAGCGCCTAGAGCGACACGTATCCTCAAAAACTTCCTCCACAGATACATGAAAATCAAAACCGAGGCTGAAGAAGGAGAGGAAACCGAAAGGCTAGTGGTCAGCAATGAAGTGAACGAGAAAATCTGGAGCAGAGGAATCGAAAAACCGCCGCGGAAGATCAGGGTACGGGCGGTTAAGGATAAAGAGGGAGTCATAACCGTTTACTTGGCTGAAGGAGACTAGTTCTTGGCGATCTTCCTTTGCAGCCTCTTCGGTAGTGCGAGCATAGGGGTTTATTCCCTAGTCACTGGCAATATGGCGATAGTTCCCTCACAGGTCTCTGAGACTAAGGCGAAAAAAATCGAGGAGTGGCTGAAGGTAAAGGTTATTCGCACATCCATCGGAGCCTCAGTGCTCGTAGGGGCACTGGCTCGCGCAAACTCCAATGGCATAGTCCTACCGCACTTCATGCGGGAGAAAGAAATTAAAGCCATAAAATCAAACTCACAAATCAACATTGCGGTTATGGAGACAAGAAAGACGGCTTACGGAAACCTGATTCTGGCAAACGACAACGGAGCTATCGTTGACCCCCGGCTCAAGGAGGGGGATGTGAAGAAAATAGAGGACGTTTTGGGCGTCGAAACGGTTCCCGGAGAGATAGCGGGACTGCCCTACGTGGGGTCCCTAGCCACCGCAACGAACAAAGGGGTGTTAACCCACCCGTTGCTGGGGGAGGAGGAGCAGAAACTCTTAAAGGACGTGCTGAAAGTTCACGTGGATGTAGGAACCGTCAACTGCGGAATACCCTACGTCGCCACGGGGCTCGTTGGAAACAGGCACGGAGCAGTGGCAGGATATATAACCACCGGACCCGAACTGTTCATGATTGGAAATGCGCTCGACGTGGTGATGGAAAATGAGTGAGGTCAAGGTCTTCCGGGTGACAGGAGAGATAAGAAAACCGAACTATCAAACGGGCTTTCGGAAAGAGGTTAGGGCAGTAAAGCCGGAGGACGCCGTGGAAAAAATCTACACAGAGGTAGGGAGCAAACACCGGGTGAAACGCTTTCAAATAAAAATCATAAAGGTGGAAGAGGTGCCCCCCGAGGAGATTGAAAACTTCACCATACGGAAGTTAACATCGGGAGAAAGCGAACGTGTCGAGTGAAGAAGAAACCTTCCGCAGACTAGCCGTTGAGCTTCGACTACTAGAGGGAACAGCCGAGGCGCTGCAGTCCAGAATAAATCTGGTGAACGCCACCTTAACCGAACTCAGGATCGCCAGCTTCACATTGGAGGGGATAGAAAACGAGAAAGAAAACTCGCCACTCTTCGTTCCCGTTGGGGGAGGTTCCTACATAAAGGCGAAGCTGAAGAGCGCCGACAAGGTTGTCATGGGCATGGGCGCAGGAGTGGCAACCGAAAGAACAGTTAAAGAAGCAAGAGAGACCCTGGAAAGACGCATAGGCGAGTTAGAGAAGGCGAGAAACAGCCTTCAACAACAGCTAACCCAAGTCATAGGCAAAATTCAGGATGGGCGATCAAAGCTTGAGGAGCTGACAGCGAAACTAAGCAGAGAGGAGAAAACGAAGCGTGTTCGAAAAACTAAAACACGGACTTAGCGGGCTCGTCGAAAAGATTGCAACAACTGAACTGAAAGCCGAAAACCTCCGACCCATCCTCTCCGACTTCAGGTTGAACCTAATTGAAAACGACGTGGCTGTGGCAGTTGCAGACCACATCTGCGAAGAGATAGAAAAACGGTTAGGCGGAGTTCAGGTGAAGCGACTAGAAGATCGGAAAGAAATCGTGAAAAAGAGTCTGCACGAAATCTTGCTCGCCACGCTAACCACCGACAAAACAATAAACTTGTTGGAAAAGGTTGAAGAAAAGCGAAGGGCAAAGGAGCCCTACGTGATTGTTTTTGTTGGAATCAACGGAACAGGCAAAACCACCACTATAGCCAAGGTCGCTCAACTCCTCATGAAAAACCGACACTCGGTGATTCTCGCGTGCAGCGACACCTACCGAGCCGGGTCCATCGAGCAGCTGGAGGAACACGCTAAGAGACTAGGCGTACGCATGATAAAACACAAGTACGGGGCAGATCCCGCAGCCGTTGCCTACGACGCCATAAACCACGCTAGAGCTCACGGGGTGAGCGTCGTTCTCATCGACACGGCTGGGCGCATCCAAACGAACAGAAACCTCATGAACGAGTTGGCTAAGATAAAGCGTGTTATCAACCCAGACTTGACCATCCTTACGGTGGATGCCCTCACGGGGAACGATGCTGTCATGCAAGCTGAGGAGTTCCACGAAAGCGTAGGCGTTGACGGAACAATTCTGACAAAGGTGGACGCCGACGTGAAGGGTGGAGCAGCTCTAAGCGTAACTTACGTGACCGGAAAGCCCATTGTTTTCATTGGAACTGGTCAGAAGTATGAAGACCTAGAAGAGTTTGACCCTCAACGTTTCACGCAAATGATTCTTGGGTAGAAGGACTTTACGCTTTTCCCAACAGTTTTAGGAGAATTCCCTTCGCGGAGTGCAGTCTGTTTTCACTCTGATCGTAGATTATGGAGTTTGAACTCTCTATCGCGTCCTCGGTTATCTCGTAGCCTCGATGCATGGGCATATCGTGCATTATCAGAGCGTCGCTACCCTTCAACAGCTCAGCGTTGACCTGATAGGGTTTCATCAATTTGACTCTTCTCTCCTTCTCCTCCTTAAACTTTGGATCGAGGAAAAACTCCATGTCCACCCATGTGTCCGTGTAAATGATGTCGCTTTCCTTCACGGCTTTTTTAACGTCCAGCGTGGTCTTGTACAGCCCTGTCCGCTTCGCTCTCTCAATCAGCTCATTG
>JAOUMI010000027.1 GCA_029881555.1 Candidatus Bathyarchaeota archaeon
GACGCTCTCTAGGTAGCCGCGTTTTGGAAGAACTACTCCCGAATTCAGCATTATAGGTTCCATTATTACCGCCGCGATTTCGCCTTCATGTTTTCTAAAGAGGCCCTCCATAGCTTCCGCGTTGTTGAATGGAACCACAAGAGTGTTTTTCACAGCTTCTTTTGGCATACCTTCAGACTCGATAACGGGTGTGGGAGCCCAACTTGGCCCAGCCCTCCCTATCGGTGGATCCACACTGACGATAACGTAGTCGTGGACTCCATGATAGCACCCCTCTATCTTCACGATCTTGTCTTTACTCGTGTAGGACCTAGCAACTCTTATAGCGTGCATGACAGCTTCAGTGCCTGAATTCGCCAGCTGAAACATATCCATCATCGGAAAACGCCTCAGCAATTCCTTTACATACAGCGTCATCTTCCCATGCGGCGTGGTGTATGCACTGCCATCCTCAATCTGTTCCTTCACAGCGTTTGCTATCGTTGGGTGAGCGTGTCCAGCTATATTGATACCATAGCCCATGAGATAGTCTATGTACTCGTTGCCGTCAACATCCCATACCTTACTACCTTTTGCTTTACTGACGAAAAATGGATATGGCTCAAAATACCACCAAGCACTCCCAACTCCACTCGGGATAACTTCCTTAGTTTCTTCCCACATCATTTTCGATTTGGGTGTCCTAGCAACATATGCATTGAGAGTTTCCTTCTTCACCATTCCCATCCCACAACCTTGTGCAATGTGATCTGAATTGGCAATCTATGGGTTTAAAGTTTGCGCGCGCGTTCTTGCCCTGATATACCATCAGACTTTTCGAGTTATTTGAGGCAAACTCGGCAAATTTTGTTAAACCTGTTGGTCGGCAAAAAACAAGGCTGATTTGAGCCTTAAAAACACACACAAGACTAAAATTTAATCCATCACCATTCCTGAATGCAAAACACTTTGATTCTGGAGAGCGCAAGCTTGCACGGGCTGCGCGCGCGCAGCGGAAATACATAAATCCGAATCGGTTAAAAATACCTAAGGGGTGTTAGTGCGTTGACTTATGACAAAGAAAAGCTTCTCAAAATCGTTAAGAAGACTGAACAGCCCGAAATCGCCTGTCTGGAGAGATTGATTGCTATTCCAACGTGCTACGCTAAAGGGCATGACATGAAGCCCATGATAGCTCAATTGACTGAAGAGTTTGAGAAAAGAGAATACAAGGTGCAAACTTTTCCAACTTCAGGCGCGCCCGTGGTCGTGGCCGAAATGGATCTTGGTATGGACAAGACGCTGCTCTTCTACAATCACTACGATGTTCAGCCTGAAGAACCCCTGGACGAGTGGAAATCTCCTCCCTTTGAGCTGAGATCTCGAAATGGAAGGCTGTACGGTAGAGGTGTGGCGGACGATAAAGGTCCTATTGTTGCTAACATCTTTGGCATCCAAGCCGCGCTTGAGAGTGACTATGAACCAAGATGCAACGTCCGATTCATCATCGAAGGAGAGGAAGAAACAGGCTGCCTTGGAATAGAAGAATTCTGTAACGCTAATCCTGAACTACTAAAGTCCGACGGTTGCGTCTGGGAGGGAGCATCAGCTGTTCCCGGGCAGCGAAGCGAGTTGTATACAGGTGTGAAGGGCTGCGTCTACTTTGAACTCAGAGCAAAAGGTTTTGCAGTCGACGCACATTCGGGTGACGCACCCATCGTAATTAACCCAGCTTGGAGGCTGGTCTGGGCTCTTTCTACTCTGAAAAACCAGAACGAGGAGATTTTGATAGACGGATACTACGACGATGTGGTTCCCCCCAAAAAGGAAGAACTACAGCTGTTTCAGCAGTATCCACCTGATGCAATCGATCCATACAAGCAGAAATACAAGACCGAGAAATTCCTGCTTGAGAGAGACGGAATGGAGTTCTGGACGGAATTAACCCTTAGACCAACATGTACAATCTGTGGTCTATCGTCGGGCTGGACAGGCCCCGAAGCCAAGACCGTTGTGCCAAAAGAGGCCATAGCAGAGGTGGACTTCAGGATTGTTCCTAACCAAAAAGTTGAAAGAGTTCAGAAATTACTTAGAGAACATCTGGATAAGAAAGGGTTTGCAGATATAGAAATCAAACTTGAGGAAGGATCCTATGAAGCAAATAAAACGCCTTTTGATCATCCATTCGTTAAATTATTAGCAAGCTTGGCGAAAGATTTCAGCGGCAAAAACCCTCTGATCATTCCCTCTGCTGGGGGATCAGGTCCAGCTTATCTGTTTGGCAAGCATACACCGTGGGCATCATGTGGTCCTGTTGATCCAGAATGTAACGTTCACGCGCCAAACGAGAGCATCTCAATCACCGAGTTGAGATACATGACTGCTCTCATCGGCGCAACAGCAATAGAACTGGGATAAGAAAAGTGGCGCGCGCATGTGATATCGTGGGTGTCAGTGGCTTAGGTGTAGGACCCGGCCTGGTAAAGCCTTGGTGTGTTCCCCGTGTTCTATTACGAGTTTACCGTTCACTAGGACGTATTCGATTCCCTTAGGGTATTGGTGGGGTTTTTGGTAGGTGGCTTGGTCAATCACTCGTTTGGGGTCCATGATCACGAGGTCTGCCCACATGCCTTCTCGGACGAGGCCTCTGTCCTTTAGCTTCAGCTTCTGAGCAGGTAGAGACGTCATCTTTCGGATGGCGTTTTCGAGGGTTAGGATTCTCTCCTTTCTTACATATCGTCCGAGGATTCGGGGGAACGTTCCGTAGGTTCTTGGGTGGGGTTTCCCCTTCCCCAGGACTCCGTAGGGAGCCAGAGCTGAGCTATCACTTCCCACCATGGATAGGCGGTGGCTCAGCACGTGGCGCATATCTTCCTCACACATGGTGAATTCCACGATGCTTACAGATGCCTTTTCTTCAATGAGGAGGTCGAAGACGAACTCGAAGGGATCTACATCCTTCTCTTTGGCTACGTCCTCGATGGTTTTGCCCTCGAGGTCGGGGTGTCCCTTGCAGTAGGATATCATGACAATGCCCCAGTCGGGTGCCCCCAACAGGTCGAGTTCACCCTCCTCCCTTGTGCGCATCATCTCCTCCTTGATCTTCCCGCGGGTTTCAGGGTTCCTCAGTCGTTTAATCAGCTTTTCTACTCCTCCCTCGTAGGCTGTTGGGGGTAGGAGGGCGTCGAGTCCAGTCCATCCCGCGGTGTAGGGGTATACGTCACAGGTGACGTCAACACCTCGTTTTCTTGCTTCCTCCATCATTAGGAGGGTGTGTCTTACCTTTCCCCAGTTGGCCTTTCCCGAAGCTTTGTGGTGAGATATTTCCACGGGGACGCCAGCTCTTTCGCCGATTTCGATGGCTTCCTTTACTGCGTTGATGAGGGTGATTTCTTCGCCTCGGATGTGGGAAGTGTAGATTCCTCCGAACTGGGTCACCACCTTGGCGAGCTCCACGAGTTCGTCGGTGTTGGCGTAACAGCTTGGTGGGTAGATGAGACCGGTGGACATGCCGAAGACTCCGTCTTCCATGGCTTGGGCTAGGATGTTCTTCATTTCCTCAAGTTCGTATTGGGTTGGGGAGCGGTTTTCAAAGCCTAACGGAAAGACTCGTATGTTGGAGTTTCCTACGAGGGGGGCTACATTTAGTGCCACCCCCTTCCCTTGCAGGAGGTTCACGTATTCGCTCATGGTGGACCACGTTAGCTCTAGCTCAGCTTCCTCCAGCATGGGCATCGTCTTTAGGATGTCCTCCTTAAGGAGGTCGTTGAGCGGTGCGGCGGAGCTACCACAGTTTCCGATGACCTCGGTGGTCACGCCCTGTCGGACCTTGCTCTCGGCGAGGGGATTCACCAATAGCTCAAAGTCGGAGTGAGAATGCATATCAATGAAGCCTGAAGAGGCTACAAGACCCGTAGCATCTATGACCATGTCGGCGCGGGCGTTTGAAGTCCTCTCCACCACATCAACGATACGTTCACCCTCAACTCGAATGGACCCGTAAAATGCCTTCCTCCCGGTTCCATCAACTATCATCGCCTCTTTTATCAGAAAGGTGAAGTCAGACATGCCCTCCCCTGAGTCAGTTAGGGAGGCATGTCCTCATTTAAGATTTTGCACGCGCATTTGCGCACGCGCATCACGTCGGACGAAATAAACCAAGAAAAACCGTTACTTGCAAGTAGGTAGCTAAGTAGGCGCTTAGTTTCTGACCTCTTTTTCTTTTTTCCATCCAGGATTTTGTTCGGAGCGTGCAGATCTGCCCATTCACCCGGATTTTCAGAAGATCCTCGACAACATGATTGAACAGTATGGTGAGGAGAAGTGTAGGCAGGTTTACCACGCGTGGCTCAACAAGATGGGCTACGACGACAGTAAGCCGATGCCCGAGAAAGAAAGCTTCTCTTGGGTCGGCGACGTACATCAATGTACTCCGCACCTTTAACAACGAGATTTTTGCCACAATCTCTCTTGTAGTCGGCACGATTCTGGGAGCCTTCTTGGGCAAAAAGGCTAGGGGCTAGGGGGTATTGAAATTCAGACGCTCAAAAATTTCAGCAATGCTAGAAGAACCGTTCAGACGAAGTGCGTCTTCGAGCCTAGCACTCAGCAGATCCTATCAGCTTTTCTCTTCCCTACAACAGAAGAATCGCAGGGTCCCATGGACACTTCACTATGGAAGACTGCAGGAAATGGCTGAAAAAGTCAGAAAGAGAAGATCTAGCCCAGGTGCTGCGCCGTCTTGCACAACTCAATCAATCAAAAGTCTATCTGTTTTCGAGACATCATCGTAGATATAGACATGCGCGAATCCGAAGGTGCTCAGCTGAGACATGTGCATGCATGCAAGAAAGGCGTCAAAAAAACCAAAAAGGCTATGGATTAGGCATTTGTCAGTGGTCATGGAGATATCCCCCGCAAACCCCGCTTTTTTCTGTTCCTGAGCGTGGAAGCCGAAATAGACTTAGAGGATATGGAAGCAGAAGAAGAATGAAAATCACATTTAATCCCCTCCAACAGGTAGGGTTCGTTAATACGTGTTAAATTTCTTGTAGAACTATTTTTCATAAATCATATAAGGTCCTATTGGTGATAACTACTGGGCTGGAGAGAGAATTATTTGAGAGCAAATAGAAAGTATTTGGTTGCAGTCGCTTTGCTGGCTGTTTTGGCTGTTGTGTTTGGTTTGGCTGGCACGGTTGCGCCCGTGTCGGAGTTGGTTTCGCCTCAGCAGTCGTCTTCGGATTCAGGTCCCCCGTATTTCATCATCCCGCCCAACTTTGACAGCGGCTGGGTGAACATCACGGATAAGTGTGGGGCAGTATTTCAACGTCACGCATGACTTGAACACAACAGAAGTTTTCGTTGACATAACGGGGAAGCAAACGCTTGCTGATGGAGAACACCAGAGAAACCTTGGTGGAACAACCCACATACCAGGATGGAGCAGAACACTCACGACCCAAGAATATTGGAAGCCGTCTCTGGTTCACACAAGCGAAGGATACGCGCTAGTAGGAATGGGTGGAGTAGATGAAGAGAGGAGAACCCTCAAGTTCGTAGCTGAGAAAGGAAGCAACCCTAGAATCTTGTCGGTGTCTTCAGACCTAATAGCGATGTTAAAGGCTTTGCCGAGGCGCAACGAATACATTTTCTCTTCAACACATGGACATGCAAACCGAGGAGACTACAGCAAACAACTAATGTTAACAAGAAAAAGCCTAGCTAGGAAACTTCAGAACCCTCGATTGCTGGAGATCACATACCACACGCTCAGGCATTGGAAGGGAACAATGGAATACCACAAAACCAAGGACATTATTCACGTCAAGACCTTGCTTGGACACAAGAACATCAACAACACCATGATATACATTAACCTTGAAAGGGCAATATTCAAAGAGACAAACGACGAATTCACTGTTAGAGCCACATCCGACATCGACGAGGCGTGCAAACTCATGGAAGTAGGCTTCGAGTACGCCTGCGACATGGACGGAAAAAAGCTGTTCAGAAAGAGAAAGTGATATGTACGAAAAGAGATTCATATGATTCAGTGAAAATTCATATGATTCAGATAATTGGCGTGAAAGATTTGCCCATTCTAAAGGAAGGAGACAACCTCGCCAAACTCATCTGCAACGCAGCAGAACAACAAAGAACCCCAATTCAAGACAACGACGTCCTCATAGTCACTCATGTCGTAGTGTCTCGGACTGAGGGAAACATCGTAGACCTTGACAGTATGGTTCCCTCAGATTTCGCCAAGAGTTTCGCTCAACGGTTCAATAAGGACCCGGCTCTAATCGAAATTATTCTGCGAGAGTCTAGGAGCATTATTCGGATGGGCGACGGAAAACTCATCACGGAAACCAAGCAGGGACTAGTGTGCGCCAACGCAGGGGTTGACCGATCTAACGTTCCCGGAGAAAGAAACGTCGCACTTTTGCCTGAGAACTCTGATCGTTCTGCCCAGAAGATTCGGCGAGATATAAGGCGGCTCACGGGGAAAGCTGTGGCGGTTATCATCTCTGACACTCATGGACGACCACTGCGGGAAGGCGAGATCAACGTCGCAATAGGAGTCGCCGGAATCCGTCCCATTCGAGATCGACGAGGAGAGAAAGACTTGTTCGGACACGTTTTAAGAGTGAAGCAAACTGCCATCGCTGATGAGTTGTGTTCAGCAGCCGAACTGGTTATCGGGCAGGCAAGCGAGGGGATTCCGGTGGCTATTATCCGAGGGTATCCATACCCAAAATCAGAGGAGGCAAAGGCAACCGAACTGACGAGACCGAGAGAGAAAGATCTGTTCATTTGATGTTCCCGAAGTTTGACATTAGGTGAGAGGGTTATAATACAGAAAACAGGAGAGCAGTCGTTATTCGCTGGTCCTTGACGCCAGCGGCATGAGTGCTTTTTTCCTAGTTTTTTGTGATATCTCCTCGGGTGTCTTGAGGGATAAGGCCTCTGTCGGGCAGTATGGGAGGCATTTAGGATCTCCATCGCACAGATCACAAACGATTATGGTTTTCTTGATGGAATGCAAAGCTATCGCACCGAACTCGCATGTCTCAATGCACCATGCGCAACCGTTACATTTCTCTTCGTCTAAGACGATTATGCCTGTTTTTTCATCTTTGGAAAGAGCGTTTCTTGGGCATGATTTGACGCATGTTGGATCTTCACATAAGCGGCAAGCCATGGATACATTAAAAGCTGGCTCTATTCGTACGGTTCGGATACGGGATAGCAAGGGATTGAATCCCCCTTCTTTCACCGCTGAGCAAACGTACTCGCAGATCTGGCACCCAATGCATTGTTCAGAATCTGAAACAACAAACTTTCGCTGCATCTTACACGCCCACCTTCTTTGCAACGTCATTTAATCCTAGCTCGATGAGCTTCTTTCTCGTCGGTATGCCATCCCTTGTCCAACCTCTGCCGGCGTAGTAATCGTCCAGCATGAAGTCAAATTCCTCTTTCGTCAAGTGTGAACCTTTAGCATCACCATCCGGGATCGGATCGTTGAACACTCTAGGTGGAAGCGAGTCGTCTTTCCTGGTCCACCCTTCTCGTATGTTGTAGGCTTTTTCCATGTTCCAGACGCGTTCTCCAGCTGTTCTCAGTTCTTCAGTGGTCAAAGGTATTCCGGTGACTAAAGCGTATAAGTGAGCTAGTTCACTGTAGATGTTCATCCATAGGTCGCCTGAAAACCTACAAATCATTAATAAATCGTAAAGGGTTAGATTGTTTTCCTTCTCTGCAACAAATCCGCCCTGACCATTCTCAAACCTGTATCTGTTGATCCGCCCTCTAATTTCGGGTCCGAAAACAGCGGCACTTATATGATCTGCGCCTCTTGTGGAAACAGCGAAGGACAACGCTGTCGCTTTCAATCCTCTGACATCGAATCCTGGAAATTCGAGACCTTTTGAATGCATGGCGAACTTTTCAGAACCCTTACCAATTTTCTCTGAGGCTCTTTTCACGCCTTCTGCTAGAATATCTCCTAAGCCTTCCCTGTGC
>JAOUMI010000155.1 GCA_029881555.1 Candidatus Bathyarchaeota archaeon
ATACTGTTTCTCGTTAGCCTCTGCTAATCCCTTGTGCCACGCGATGTCCATTGCCTGTCCAAAGCTTAAGCGGATCATCTCATGCAGGTAAATTTCGTAGATTCTGTTTTGTTTCTCTATGGAAATTTTGTTTTTGTTCTTGATTAAGGCTAACAACGGTAGGTAGTACATTACGTTTCCAGTGTTAATGGCGATGTCTAGCCCAAATAATTTGTAGGTGCAAGGTTTTCCTCTTCTAATTTCAGAAGCGTCCTCAACATCATCGATCATTAAGGTTCCGTTGTGAATAATCTCTGGAATTATGGCGAATTCCAAGAGTTTCTTCGGTGCCGCACCGAGGGCCTCGCAAACCAAAAGGAATAGGATGGGTCTCCACCTTTTGCCGCCTCTGTCCAAAAACTCCCAAACGGGATCAGCTATAGCCTTGTTTATGGCTTCCATGTTGTATTCGTATCTGGGTGGACCAAGCGTGAAGATCAGCGAATCTTCGTTGTATTCCCTTGGAATGTACCTCTCTATCATTCTATTAATGACCGAAGCCTTTTCCTCAAAAATCTTTTCAATTTCTCTTTTCATACGATCTCCTCATTTTGTAAATGTTAAACGGATCATGCCTTTCTTCTAGCGTAGAGTTCGGGATGAAAGCCCCGCGCCCGCAACCAATCAGCAGTTTTACCAACCACTACAGTCGGAGCGTCCCTTAATTTCTGTACGGACTCTGCTCCAACAAGGAACATGGAGTTTCTCAATTCCTCAATCGTAAACTGAAGCGTCTTTTTAATCTCCTCTGAGCTTTTGGTTGCGGGGCGCAAAACAGGCAAGGCTGTGCTCGCCAAGTCCGCGCCGAGTGCCAAAGCCTTTGCCACATCCATTCCTGACCGTATCCCGCCTGAGGCGATGACGGTTAGATGAATGGATTGAACCACTTCGACGAGGCTTGCTGCGGTGGGGATTCCCCAGTCCCAAAAGTTTTCACCTAGCCTCTGGCGGAACCTGTCTCTGAGCCTCTTGGCTCGGTGATACTCCACCGCCGCCCAGCTGGTTCCACCAGCTCCAGCCACATCGATTCCTGCCACGCCGGCAGCCTCAAGCATCTTTGCTTCTTCCGCTGCTATGCCTGCACCTGTTTCCTTAACTATAACCGGAACTTTGAGCGTTTGGGCGATTTCCCCTATCTTTTTGAGAACTCCCGCATAGTCTGTTTCTCCTTCGGGTTGAACAGCCTCTTGCAGGGGGTTCAGGTGAATAGCCAACGCGTTGGCTTTCATCATCTCCACTGCCCTTCTGGCTTCTCTGACTCCGTATCCTCGGACAAGTTGGGGGGCTCCAATGTTGGCTATGAGGAAGGCTGTTGGAGCCTTCTCCCTAGTCACCGTAAAGGTGTGTTCCAGCTTAGGGTTATTAATTGCCGCTCGTTGACTTCCCACCCCCATTCCCAGTCCTAGCTCTTCTACTGCCTGAGCGATGGCGGCGTTGATTTTCGTGGTTTCCGCGGCGCCGCCTGTCATGGCTCCTACAATGAGGGGTGCGGAAAGTTTGTGGTTGAAAACAGACGTTGAAAGGCTAATTCTGTCTCGTTTAATTTCGGGTAGCGCCCGATGCACGAGGAAAACATCCTCGAATCCCGTGGTTTTTCGCCGGGCTTGAACTTCCTCTTCGAGGCAGATTTTAATGTGGCTTGATTTTCTCTTCTCGGTTTGGTTAGGCAACTGTTTCGCCTCTCTCGATCACGGTTCCGACAACACTTTCTCCTTTGAGGGCTTTGTAAACGTTACTGGGTTTCGCGGCGTTTGCGATAATCACTTTAATTCCCTTTTCAACAGCGGGCATCAACTCGAGGACCTTTCCGAGCATGCCTCCAGTCACGTCGGTTACTCTGGCCTTCCCGATTTTGTGTTGCATCTTCCTTAACTCGTGAGGTGTGATGTGTTTAATGAGTCGAGCTTTGGGATCGGTTTTTGGGTCAAGGGTGTACAGTCCGTCAACGTCTATGCCAATTATGATGCGTTCTGCTTCGAGCCGTGTTGCGAGTGAGGAAACTAGCTGGTCACCGGACA
>JAOUMI010000156.1 GCA_029881555.1 Candidatus Bathyarchaeota archaeon
TGGTCAGACGTTGTACTCAATCTGAAACACGCAGGTCAGCCTCGCGTGATAAAGGCTCTCATTGAAAAACGTCCTAAACGCAAAAGCCCAGCAAGTTGCTATCTCCTCATCGAAAGTAGTGGCATCCGTGAGTATGGTCATAAAAGTCGAAGTCAAATACTCTAAGCGTTTTTATCCCCTCTATTCGGGACGTCACGACCGAAACAGCACTAGCCTTTATTTTCTCTGCAATCCAATAATAAACGAATCACCATGTCAATAACACTCTTAGACGTTGCCCACGCCTTGTGCTTCATTTTGCCAGCCTATTGCGCCAACGCGGCTCCAGTAATTTTTGGCGGCGGGACTCCCATCGATTTTGGCAAAACCTTTTTGGACGGGAAGCCGATATTTGGCTCTCACAAAACTGTTCGAGGGTTTTTTGCCGGTTTGATTGTTGGAACGTTGGTGGGTTTTGTTCAAAATGCTGCGGTTCAGTTTAACGTTTTGTTTGGGTTTCAGTTTAGCGTGTTGCTTGGATTTGTGCTTTCGCTGGGAGCTTTGGTGGGTGACTTGTTTGACTCCTTTATCAAGCGGCGACTGGGCTTCCCTCCGGGGTCCTTATTTATAATAGCGGACCAGCTTGATTTCGTTGTGGGCGCCCTTCTTTTTTCCTTTTTGGTTCCACCGTTGCCTGACCTGCACATAATCTTGATCATTTTAATCATAACTCCTCCCATACACCTTGTGACAAACTTCTTGGCATTCCGCTTGGGCGTCAAAAGCACGCCTTGGTGAGAAATCGTGTTCCACAGCTCTATGACGAACAGTTGAGGTATATTTTAGACAGCTTAAAGAGGCGAGAGCATCTTCAACCATAGGACATATTCTATGAGGAGATAAGCAATAAAAACGAGGACAAGACCAATCGACAGCAGAGTGAACGCCTGACGGGACCTATAGGCATACTTTGTGCTCTGATACGTCAATAGGAAACCTGCAACTCCGATGCCGTAAACGGTCATGACGAGTAAGCTTCCAAGAAACGCCTGCTCATGTATGGTGCGAGGATAGAAAAAAAGCACTCTTCTCCCCAAAGGAAATCCAATAGGTACAAAGGGTACTATAAGGTCGTACACCCCGCCTCCGAGAAGGAAAATAGAGAGCCCAACTACCGCAAAACCGAGAATGGTCAGCGAAGGTTTGGCAGTCGCCATTTTCCAGTAGGTCTTCCGTGCGAAATAGGCGAAAGATGAAAACCTTCTTCTGATTCGACTCACCACGTTATTTCTCCTCGCTTTTCATCAGATGCTCCGCCACTTCCCTTGCCCATACACCCGTATACGGGTTGTTCACTAACTCATTTAAATATTGTTTCCATGAAACATCTGAAGCTTTTTTCCAGGCATCGTGTTCCTTCACGATGTTTCTGTAAGCTTTTTCGTGTAGCTCGCAGTACTCGTTTTCAGCTTTCCTGTCGCAAACTTTGCATTTCATCGCGTTTCCTTCTCTCTTCCTTTAAGGGACAGTCCGGATTAAAGCATAGCATCCACGGTCTCCTCCCCTTAAGCCGCACAAACACCAATGGCCATTCACAGACTCGACAGTTCTTCTGCGCCGGTTTCACTGTTCCACGTTGAGGGAGAGGGAACGAGGTGGTGCAGAGACCTTTGAAGTAGTTGGTGCAGCCGATGAAGCGCTTTCTCGTCTTTCGCGAGTACAAGATCATTAACTTGCCAGTTTTGCAGTTGGGGCAGCTGCCGATTATTCTTTCCTGCATTCTCGCCCTTTTGATGGCTTTGCTTAACGCTTGGCCTATGTTTTCCTCTTTTTCCTTAAACTCCCTAAGGACCGGCCTCAACTGGTTAACAGCTTCTACGAGTACGTTCCCCCTTTCTTCACTGTTGGTTCGAATCCGTTCCATTTTCTCTTCGAGTTCCCGAGTGAACTTCACGGAAGTCACCCTCGGACAGTGTTTGCCGAGAATATCGGCAATGTCGAATCCCAAGTCGGTGACCACTACTCTTTCCTCTGCGACGTACCCTCTGCTATAAAGCGTTTC
>JAOUMI010000157.1 GCA_029881555.1 Candidatus Bathyarchaeota archaeon
CACGTCTACGGCCAACGTTTCATCGTTTACTTCTATTCCCTGAACTGCTTTTAACACAGCCCTACAGATTTCGTCATCCATTACTAGCTCCTCAAAGGAAGCAACCATTCCTCCCTCCAAACTGCCCGCCCCATAAACAACATCTGCCCCTGCTAACACGGGCAGAAGGGTGCTCATCGCCTTTTCATAGCTTGTCTGAGCTCCAGACATTTTGGAGGCGCTGTTAAATCCGTTGACAGCTACGCGAAATCCGTAGTATCTGGCGACTTCAACTGCGCCGGCACACAGAAGCCCTTCCTCTGGTCCTTGTCCCCACAGACCAGTCTTCATGTCCAAGTTTCCCATAATATACTCAGCTCTCGTACTAGTGCCCGGAACTGCAAGTTGAATAGTGCAGACGCCGCTCAAAATCTCAGCGTTTGTCATGACAAGGGAGCCAGCGAGAGTTACGGGTGCCGTGGCTCCGCCAAGGGGCATGCTTGCAACCGAGCATGGAAACCCAAGCTTAGCAAGCTTTAAGGCAATTTCGACGTATCTTCCCTCAAATTTAAGTGGCGATTCTGTGCAAAAGCCACCGTCTCCTAGCGGTCTTTCTCTTAATTTTTTTTCGCTTCCAGTAGCCGCAATGGCTATTTCTAGTTGGTAGTCGGTCAATTGCATTGCTAGTTCAGGTGGATAAACAGACCAACCACAGGGCTTCTCTATGTTATTTAAAGCAGCAGCGTAATCATGGAGACAACGGACATTATTCGGCTTGTCTAAGGAGGTGGTGAGGTGGCCGCCTGCGGCGTAGGATTCCAGAGCATCGGTAACCCTCGTTAACTTTTCCAAGTCGTCCATGGTGGAAGGTCTCCATTCTCCAGTTGAAAGATCAACCGTGTTGGTTGTCTCGGTGTCAGTGGTGAAGTAGATGTGTCTTCCATCTAGTTTGCAGTCGTATTTCGGGTTTCTTCCGTACATGACAAAGGTTTTCGGAGTTTTCTTCACCGCTTCTTCGACGAGATAAGATGGAAATAAAACCACGCCTTTTTCGAAATCAACTGTGCAACCTTTATCTTTCAGCATCTTCAGAATCGTTTCGCCATGATGAATTCGGACACCAGTTCTTTCTAGGACATCTAGTGAAGCCAAATGAATCGCGTCAAGCGCGTCTTCGGTGAAGACACGAAAAGACGGCATCAAGGAACGCTTTTCAAAGCCCATCATCTATGATCACCCAACTTCTGATGTTTTCCTCCAACTATAGAAATAATGATTCATTTATATCATTTATCGAAGACCCGGGAAGACACGTAGTTACCGGTTTGTTGCAAAAATGGAGTAGGATTTGTACAATCCTCTATCAACAACGAGCACTTCTCATGGCTGGCGAGACGGGATTTGAACTCGCGACCCTGTCGTTTGAGAAAAATTTAGGCGAGTATGCAGAACCCGTTTCTTGCCGATAGGTGTCGTTCATTTTAGAGAAGCTTTAAATATGACGTATGTCATGTCCTACCTTGATCTATAACAGTGTTATAAAGCAACTTCAGGAAGTGTGTGCATGCCCAAAGAAAACAAAAGCCTCTCGTGGGAGTACAGAGGTTGCCGCAACGAGGCTAATGATAGTCTCGATCCCGGAAAAAGAGCATGCCATCTAACTTGTAACCCCTGTCTACAACCGGAAAATTGGACCAACTGCAACGACTGTGAAGTCGTTGGACACTGCAGAGCTGCCTTAGACCGTATCAAAAATTCTAGTCTGAATAGAGGACACTACTATACGGGACAGCTAACCGGAGAAGAATCAATGTATCATGTTTTACATTTCGTGAACAGACAACAAAACATCGTAAACAAAATTGGCAAAGAAAAATACATGAAAGAACTGAGGCAAGAGAATCATCATGAAGAGCGGCGACGATAACCAAAGCGATGCCGTTCGATAACATCCACAAAAAAAGCAAAATAACGGTGGCTTTACACAAAACCCAAAAAAGCCTTGATTCAGCCCTTTTTCCAAGAAGTAAACCGATTCCTTATGGC
>JAOUMI010000158.1 GCA_029881555.1 Candidatus Bathyarchaeota archaeon
TCAGAATGTGTGGAACAGCGTTATGAAGTATGCACAAACGACGATGCGGGACGCGGTAGGAGATGTAGAGTTAGACGAATTGTTGGCACGGCGAGATGAGGTCGCGAATAAGATCGCGAAGATAGTGGAGAGAGAGACAAGCGAGTGGGGTGTCGATATTATTTCGGTGAATCTACAGAATGTGGAGTTGCCTGAAGATATGAAGCGCGTGATTGCTAGGCAGGCTGAGGCTGAGCGGGAGAAACGGGCGGTGATTATTAAGAGTGAGGGAGAGTTGACCGCGGCAGAAAACTTGGAGAAAGCAGTGCAGAAGATGAGCAATCGAGCAATGTATTTGCGTACCTTGTCGAGTTTGGAGGATATTAGCTACGACCAGAGTAACACGATGGTGTTTGCGATTCCGATGGATATGGTAAAGGGAGAAATTCTAGGATTGACCGCGCTTGCTGGGGCGAACAAATCGGCAAAGACTGTGCAGCCAAAGAAAGGAAAGGCCAAAAAATAGCCAAATTAGCAGATGTGCGGACTGGCATCGTGGCGATTGTTGCATGGATTTTCCTACGGGAAGGTCTGGCTATCCCAGAAACCATCAGCCCGTTCGCAACCTCTATATTAAGCGTCATGCTAACCATCAAATTGTTAACACAATCATTGAACCTTAGAGGTTAAGACCACGCTCAGAATCGTGAAAGTTGATGAGACAAACAGGCAAGGCATCGTGGACTCCTTAAAGTCGGATGTCATCAGACACGTCTTCGCCTTCTACGACATCCAATACGACCCAGAACACACGACCATGCACGCAGCCTTCGATAACCATGCCCTGAAGGGGTATATCCTCACATACACGGTCACAACACCGTGGAGCGTGATCTTAGACGCAAATTCAAAATCAGCTGAAAAACTAGTCACGTATGCACCGGAGAACAAGTTTATACTCCACACACCTCCAGACCTCTTGCCCATCGTCAAAAGGAAATATCCAGAAGCTAAGTGCTACGTTGAAAACTGGATGCTGGTTAGAAAAGGCGAAGCATCCTTTTTGAAATCAAAGATGGTGCGCAAACTTTCTGTGGTTGATGCTGTTAGGCTTGCCGAGTTATTGTCTAGCCAGACCAACCAACAGCGGCGCGAAGCTAAAGAATCCGAAGAATGGGTTAGAAAGAACCCGACGTACGGGGTTTTCCCAGACGAAAGACTCGTTTCATACGCCTCAAGCTTTCTCCAACTTCCGCAAGTCTGGATGATAGGAGGAGTCTACACTCACCCAGAATTCAGAAACAAAGGCTATGCAACACTAGCCACATCAGTCGTAACAGAAGATGCGTTAAACAGTGCTGAGAACGCCGCTCTGTTCGTTGGGTCTGACAACCATCCAGCCATAAGGGTGTACCAGAAAATAGGCTACAAAAAAATCGGCGAAAGAGTCTGGGTTGACATTGGAACCGGAAAAGCGCCCTGAACACTTCTAGCCATTTCGCTAAAAAGCGCGCGCTGTTTCTTATGTGACAAAAAGATAAGACAAATTGAATCCTAAAGAAGTGGGTCCCTTAAGCAATTTTTTTGCAAAATTTAGTTAAGGGCTAAATGAGAAAAACTGTCTAGGTTTTGATTATGCGCAAAGTCAAGAAATGGTACGCAGATCAAAAGGTTCGGAGGACTTTAGCTGCACTTGAGAGGAACGGTTTTCAAACGTTCTTCGTGTCAACAAGGGCAGAAGCCCTTGACAAAGTGTTGTCGTTAATCCCTACTCACGCCAATGTGGGTATCGGGGGTTCTGTAACACTTCGCGAAATTGATTTGATAGACGCCTTGGCTTCACGAGGAAACACGGTATTTCAACACTGGTCACAACCAGAAGAAAACTTACGAGCCATAATGATGAAGCAGCTGAACTCCGATGTTTTCTTAGCCAGCAGTAACGCTGTCACTGAAGATGGAAGACGTCAACATAGACAAGGCTGGCAACAGGGTTGTAGCAATGATATTTGGACCACGAAAAGTCATATTGGTTATCGGC
>JAOUMI010000028.1 GCA_029881555.1 Candidatus Bathyarchaeota archaeon
TTCAGGGCGTCAACCCACAAGCGAGTGGCTCCTGTTCAGTATCTTCCCATGTCCGAAAAAGAGCGGGAAGGAGTTGTTCACGGTCAGGTTGTAAAGATTGTTCACGAGTCTGGAAGAGGCTCACCCTTAGCCTCGGTGAAACTTGAAACTGGCGAAACCTACAACGTGGTGGTTCCAGAAGGGATTCATGAGGGACAACCCACGCAGATGGGAAGCAAAGCCTCTGTGGACGTTGGCAACGTGCTTCCTCTGGGCAGTATTCCTGAAGGAACATTTATTTGCAACATTGAATTGTCGCCCGGCGACGGAGGAAAGATGGCTCGTTCATCCGGCTCATACGCAACCGTGGTGGCTCACACACCCGAGGGAACCATGATAAAACTTCCCTCAAAAAAAACCCGGTATCTAAACGACCTCTGCCGTGCAACAGTCGGCATCATCTCCGGGGCCGGCCGTGTTGACAAGCCGTTTCTTAAAGCCGGAGCCAAGTTCCACCTGAAGAAAGCGAAGGGCCACATGTACCCGAGAACACGAGGCATAGCCATGGTGGCGGCAGCGCATCCATACGGCAGCAGTAAGAGAGGAGCACGAAAGGTCACCACAGTTTCGCGACACGCCCCACCCGGCAGAAAAGTGGGCTTGATCGCGGCGAGAAGCTCTGGTCGCAAACGAAAAAGAAGAAGATAAGCGTTATTCGTCGCGGGTAAAGATTTAAGTGCTTTAAATGTTAATAGCAAACATTCTGAACGTAACCTTGGTGAAAAAGTCTTGCCTGATTGGATATGCTTGAAGTGTGGATACAAGTGGGTTGACGAGAGCAAAGTGGAGCCAAGGTACTGTCCCACCTGCGGCAGTCCCAATATATACGTCCCAGAAGTCGTGAAAAAACCGAAATAATACACTTAAGGCGTCGCGAAAAACGCTCTCCGAAAACGGTTTACATCCAAGCGACCCTCTCGCCCTATAGGGATCTACAAACAGAGGCATTCTCATAGCAAAGTTTGCTGGGTGATCGCATGTTGAAGAAAAGCTAAACTTCCTTCTATGTAGTCCCCAGACATGGCTGATACGTTTAGGATCATAAGAGTGAAGAATACCGCACGAGATAGCCCCGCTTAACTTTTGGAGGCTTTGGCTTCCACGACCTCAAACGGTTCTTTATCTCGTCATCCTTCAACTCCACCCTTAGAATTCTCTTCGGAATGTTGATTTCAATAACGTCTCCATTTCTCAGCGCGGCTATAGGTCCGCCATCCGCTGCTTCAGGCGACAAATGCCCTACACACGGGCCTCTAGTGGCTCCGGAAAACCTGCCGTCCGTAACCAGCACAACAGACTCGCTTAAACCCATCCCGCTTATTGTGGCTGTTGGAGACAACATCTCCCTCATGCCAGGCCCGCCCTTCCGCCCCTCATAGCGAATGACCACCACATCGCCCCGCTCGATTTTCCGGCTAACTATGGCCTTCATAGCCTCCTCTTCGGAGTCGAAAATCCTAGCCGGTCCCTTGTGGACGAGCATTTCCGGTGAGACAGCCGCGGATTTCACCACTGCCCCCTTGGGCGCTAGGTTTCCTCGCAACACGGCTATGCCTCCTTCCTTGTGCACAGGGTTAGCTAAGGGACGGATGACCTCTGCGTTAAGCACCTTAGCCCCTTCAATGTTCTTTTCAATGGTTTTTCCCGTTACAGTGACGGTGCCCAAGTGGAGAAGAGGGCTCAGCTCCTTCATCAGAGCTGGAATTCCACCAGCCGCGTCCAGATCCTCCAGTGCATAGGGTCCGCTAGGAATCATGTTGCAGAGGTGGGGAACCCGCTTACTTATCTCGTCGAAGAGACTTAGCGGTAAAGAAGTTCCAGCCTCACCCGCGATCGCCGAGAGATGTAGCACGGCGTTGGTGGATCCTCCGAGAGCCATGTCCACCGCGATGGCGTTCTCAAAGGCTTTCGCAGTCATGATGCCTGAAGGATTCAAATCTTCTCGCAGCAACTCCGGAATCCTCTCTCCGCTCTCCTTGGCGATCCTCAGCTTTAAGGCGCTAACAGCAAGGGCGGTGGCGCAACCCGGAAGGGACATTCCCAAGGCTTCAGTTATGCACGCCATAGTGTTGGCCGTGAACATGCCGCTGCAGGATCCGCAGCCCGGACACGCTGAGTCCTCTAGTCTCTTCAGTTCCCCTTCACTCATTTCGCCAGCTAAAACTTTCCCCACTGCCTCGGAAATTGAGGCGAAACTAGCTCTCTTTCCATCCAAGACGCCTGTCAGCATGGGACCTCCAGTCACCACGATGGAGGGCACGTTAAGTCTAGCCGCAGCCATAAGCATGCCAGGGGTCACCTTGTCGCAGTTTGTAACCAAAACCATGCCGTCGAATCTGTGGGCCTGAACCATGATCTCAACCGAGTCAGCGATGACCTCTCGAGAGGGCAGAGAATACCGCATCCCCTCATGCCCCATGGCTATCCCGTCGCAGACAGCGATCGTGTTGAATTCAAAGGGCACTCCGCCAGCAGATCTAACTCCGGCCTTCACCTCCTCAGCGATTCGGTTTAGGTGGATGTGGCCTGGAACCACGGTGGTAAAACTGTTGACCACTGCGATGAAGGGTTTATCCATGTCGCGGTCTGTAACCCCTAAGGCCTTCAACAGGGCTCTGTGGGGAGCTCTTTTGACTCCACGCTTTATTTCGTCGCTTCTCAAGTTCATCCCTCAGAACGTGCGGGTTTCGTTAGACTATGGAGACCAAAAGCTTTATATTTAATGTTGTCCCGCCAAATAAGGGCGAGCCGAAATGGGGTATTGTTTTATTGAACGCCTTCCCGAAGAAAGTACGGATTTTTGACACTACTCTGAGAGACGGTGAACAAACCCCTGGAGTTTCCTTGACACCTGACAGTAAGCTCAGAATTGCCAAAAGCTTGGATAAGCTGGGAGTAGACGTTATTGAAGCTGGCTTTCCAGCGGTTTCTGAAGGAGAGACGGAAGCGGTAAAACTCATCGCCAAAGAGGGACTCAGGGCAGAGGTCTGCAGCTTCGTGAGGGGGACAAAGAGCGACATAGACGCTGCACTAAAATGCGACACCCAAAGCGTACATCTGGTCATTCCCACCTCAGACCTACACCTTCAATACAAGTTGAAGAAAACCAGAGAGGAAGTTCTAAAACTTGTAGAAGAATCAGTTCAATACGCCAAAGATCACGGACTCGTTGTCGAACTCTCAGCTGAAGACGCCACCAGAAGCGAATTCAACTTTGTCAAAGAGTTCTTTGCCAAAGGAATTTCCGTAGGCGCGAACAGAATCTGTCCATGTGACACAGTTGGGGTTTTGACTCCTGAAAAATCTTACAAATTCTTCTCAGACATGAGCAAAACCTTTAAAGACACAATTATTAGCGCTCACTGCCACGACGACTTCGGAATGGGCGTGGCAAATTCTATAGCAGCCTTGAGGGCTGGTGCTCACCAAGTTCATGCAACAATTAATGGGCTGGGAGAAAGAGCTGGAAACGCAGCTTTAGAGGAGGTTGTGATGGCGCTTCACCTGATTCACGGCGTAAAAACAGGGATAAACACCAAGCTAATCTATGGAACCTCACAGCTGGTTTCCCGACTAACAGGAATCATGATTCAACCAAACAAGGCAATCGTGGGCGAAAACGCCTTTACCCACGAGTCAGGCATCCACACACACGCCATACTGTCCCATCCATCAACGTATGAGCCAATCTCTCCTGAAATTGTGGGAGTCACTAGACGACTAGTGGCTGGCAAACACGCAGGATCTCATGGCATTAGGGCATCGCTAGAAACGATTGGATTACATCCAACCGACGAACAGCTCAAAGAGATTTCCATGCGGGTGAAAACCGTAGGAGATAAGGGCAAGAAAGTCACCGATGCCGATCTAATGGCGGTCGCAGAGGCTGTTATGGGTTTACCTCAAACTCGTCCAATAAATCTTGAAGAACTAACCGTTGTCACCGGAGACAAAGTTACCTCAACCGCATCGGTGCGACTCAAACTCAACAATAAAGTGGTCTCAGAGGCAGCCACTGGATTGGGACCCGTAGACGCCGCGATAAAAGCTGTGAGAAAAGCCATCCTAGTCGTTGAGCCCATTCATCTGGAGCAGTATCACGTCAAAGCTATCACAGGCGGCACCGACGCCATGGTAGAGGTGATCGTTCGTCTACGTAAGGGAGACAGAACGGCGACAGCCATGGGAGTTCGAGAAGACATAGTTATGGCGAGCGTTGAAGCGGTGATTAGCGGCATGAATGTGTTGATGGCTAACTACAACAAACGTGGCGATAAGCAAGCAGAGAAACCGTGACATAAAAGCCAAAACCTTTTTAAGATAAAATCCGTCAAATCAAAGGAGAATTCCGTTCCGATGGAGGACAAAAAACGTGAGGGATCGTTTCCTCGTACATTAGCTTCCAAAAAATCTTCTCCAGAAAACTTAGTGAACGGACTCTCGCATGTTTTTGCTTCGAATTGCTGTATAAGCATCGTACGGTTATAGAATATCACTTAAAGGAGGAACATGAGAAATGACCAAAATGTCAGGTGCTCAAGCCGTTGTAGAAGCACTGAAGCGGCAAAAAGTAGAAGCTATTTTCGGTATAATTGGAGGAGCAGTCCTTCCAATATACGATGTTCTATACGAAACTCCCGAGATAAGACACATCCTTGCTCGACATGAACAATGTGCAGCCCACGCAGCCGACGGATACGCCCGTGCAAGCGGACGACCAGGAGTCTGCATGGCCACGTCAGGACCCGGAGCAACAAACCTAGTCACTGGCATTGCCAACGCCTACATGGACTCTTCACCGATCATCGCCCTCACAGGTCAAGTCAACGCCTTCGCCGTCAACTCATCTTATTTGATAGGCAAAGATGCCTTCCAAGAAGCAGACATAATCGGAATCACCACCCCAGTCACAAAATACAACTACCAACCGAAGAAGGCCTCGGAAATCCCAAAAATAGTGAAACAAGCCTTTTACATAGCTACAACGGGCAGACCCGGACCAGTCTTAATCGACCTTCCCAAAAATGTGCAATCTGAAACTGCTGAAATGAAGTTTACGGACAACGTTGAAATTCGAGGCTACAAACCAAAGACAGACCCTCATCTGGGTCAGGTCAAAAAAGCCGTTGAACTTCTCTTCAAAGCTGAGCGTCCTGTGATCTTGGCTGGTGGAGGAATAATTGCCTCAAACGCCTCACCAGAGCTTCTGGCACTGGCTGAACTCTTGATGTCACCAGTAACAACTCCTCTCATGGGAAAAGGATGCTTCCCAGAAAACCATCCCCTGTCTCTAGGAAACTTAGGCATGCACGGAACTCGTGCGGCAACCAAGCTGATCTTGGAGGCTGACGTTCTCTTGGCGGTGGGAACAAGATTCTCAGACAGAACCACCGGAAAGCTGGACGAGTTTTGTCCCGACGCAAAAATCATCCACATCGACATAGACACGGCGGAAATTGGGAAAAACGTTGACGTTGACATACCAATAGTAGCCGACGCAAAAAAAGCCCTTAAGGAGATCTACAAATACCTCACGAAAAAGTTGCAGAAGAAAGAGAGTTCTCAATGGTTTAAGAGAGTTCAAGAAGTCAAAGACCAGCTTAAAGACGAAGTGTCTGGCGGCGAAAAAGACCTGAAACCTCCGCGACTAATAAAGGAGCTCCGAAAAATCTTGCCAAATAATGCCATCGTAACAACCGAAGTTGGGCAAAATCAGATGTGGGCAGCCCTCCACTTCACGGCATACGAGCCAAGAACCTTCATCAGCTCAGGCGGACTAGGAACCATGGGATTCGGTTTCCCAGCATCCATCGGGGCGAAAGTCGCCTGCCCTGACAGACCAGTGGTGGACATAGCTGGCGACGGAAGTTTCAGAATGACTGAACAAGACCTCGCCTGCTCAGTTCAGGAAAAGATTCCAGTCACGGTGATAGTGCTGAACAACTCCGTGCTTGGAATGGTTGCCCAGTGGCAGAGACTCTTCTATGGCAGGAGGTATTCTGCGGTGAATTTAGGAAGTGTTCCAGACTTTGTTAAATTAGCTGAAGCCTACGGTGCAAAAGGCACCCGTGTTGGCTCGCTCAAAGAGTTTTCGAATGCTGTAAGAAAAGCGATAAAGAGCGAGGTTACCACAGTTATAGACGTTCCAATCTCGCCTGAAGAAAACGTGTTCCCAATGATTCCTGCCGGAGCAGGTCTTAAAGGCATGGTTAAAAGTGAGGAGGAATTATAGAAATGGATGAAAAAAGCCACATAATAGCGGCCATCGTTGAACATAAGCCAGGCGTACTCTACAGCGTTGCAAACATGTTTAGACGCAGAAACTTCAACATAGAAAGCATCTCAGTGGGACCTACAGAGAAGAACGACCTCGCAAGAATGACCATAACCGTCAACGGAGACGAAAAACTCGTCGAACAAGTGATCAAACAAATGAACAAGCTGATAGACGTGATCAAGGTAAGCAGACTAGACCCAACCAACATCGTCAGCAGAGAGATGGCCCTCGTCAAAATAACTACTCACGACGCCAAAGCCAGATCAGACATCATCAACTACGCCGACATTTTCAGAGCCCGCGTAGTAGACGTTTCATCTGAAACCTTAATGGCAGAGATCACAGGAGGCTCAGACAAGATAGACGCCTTCATCGATCTGATGCGACCTTTCGGAGTAAAAGAAGTGGCTAGAACTGGCATAACAGCCCTCTCCAGAGGAGCGAAGTCAGTTAGGATTGAGTAATAGAGGTGGATAGAAATTGGTGAAAGTGTACTATGACACGGACGTAAGCCTAGACAACCTGAAAAACAAAACCATCGCAGTGATCGGCTACGGCAGTCAGGGACACGCCCAAGCCCAAAACATGAGGGACTCCGGCTTGAACGTCATACTCGGTTTAAGGCCTAAAGGCTCCTCGTGGAACAGAGCGAAAAAAGACGGCTTCAAGGTTTGTCCAGTCTCAGAGGCAGCAGAAAAAGGCGACTTCGTTCACATGCTGATCCCGGATCCAGCGCAAGCCGCTGTCTACAGAGAACACGTGGCTCAACACATGACAAGGGGAAAGACCCTCGGCTTCGCACATGGCTTCAACATTCACTTCAAGCAGATCGTTCCATCTAAACACGTTGATGTCGTAATGGTTGCTCCGAAAGGACCCGGACACCTGGTTAGAGAGACCTACCTCAAAGGTTTCGGAGTACCAGCCCTAGTTGCGGCCTATCAGAACCCCTCTGGTCAGGCAAGAGAAACCGCTTTGGCCATCGCGAAGGGCGTCGGCTGTACCAGAGCCGGTGTCCTAGAGACGACATTTAGAGAAGAAACCGAAAGCGACCTCATTGGAGAGCAAACGGTGCTGGTTGGCGGGTTGATGGAACTCATCAAAAAAGGTTTTGAA
>JAOUMI010000029.1 GCA_029881555.1 Candidatus Bathyarchaeota archaeon
GTTTGACTCCTGCTTCTGAGGCGATTTTGTCTCTCATCTGGTTTCGAATTTCCTCTACGCTGAAGATGCTGGAAACTGTTTTGTCTCTCACGTAGAATGTTTGGTCGTAGGCGCACTTGAGCAGTTTACGTCTCTCCAAGTTCTCTATGATCCCTTTCGACTTCTTGCAGCTCTTTAGCATTGTCCAAACCGTGTAATCGTCTAGGGCCAAGTAATCCTCTGGCGATCGGAAGTCCACTAGATCCAGCTCGTCTTTCGCCTCTTCCATAGCCGTTGCGAGCATGATCTGAACTGCCCGTCCAACCCTGTGAAAGTATATGCTCTTGAACGACTCGATTCGTGCCAGTATGAAGGATTCGAGAGCTGAGAGGGCTCCCAAGTCAACCGCGAGGTTTTCGTCCAGCACGTCGAGCATGTGAATGAGGCGGAAGATGTCCACATACCCGTATTCTGCGCCAGTATGATAGGTGTCGCGGACAACAAAGTCAAGTTTGTCCACATCCACCGCGCTTCGGATGACCTGATCCATGAACGCTCGGCCAGGCTTGTGCAGCAGCCCCACCGAAAGCTTTGCCAGTTCATCCGGATCGTATCCTAGACCCTTGAGTATGTCTTTCAGCTCTGACTTCTGGACAATCCAGACGTTTATGTCCTCATGGGTTTTGTTGAGAAACTTTACGAGAAGATGTTCAAAAACGTGGGAGAAGGGTCCGTGTCCCACGTCGTGAAGAAGGGCGGCTATTCTGACCTTTTGAGCTTCGTCTTCAGAGAGAAGCTGGGAGAGGTGGGGGTTCTCTGCCAAAAGCCCGGCTAGGTGCATGACTCCAATCGAGTGTTCAAATCGGGTGTGGTTGGCGCCGGGGTAAACGTACTCTGCTCCGGCGAGTTGTCTCAACCGGTGAAGCCTCTGCACTGGAAAAGAGTCGATGACCTCCTTCTCAGCCTCGGTTATGTAGACGTATCCGTGAACAGGATCCTTTATCTCTCCCCAGTATCTCCGCATTGTCAAAGGTCTCCGCTATCTTCTGAGTTTTGCACGTATTATAAAGTGATCGATGAAAACTCATTTATGCCTAGTCGAGTTGACATGAATGGCGAGGCTGAGGTATGAGGAAGAAGGGAGCTTTCATCTGCATTGAGGGGCTTGACGCCAGCGGAAAGACCACGCAGGCTCGCCGACTAGTGAGGGAACTGAGGCGGAAAGGCTTCAAAGCCGTGTACACCACTGAGCCAAGTCCGGGTGAGATTGGGAGATTCATAAGGACCTACATTCTGCAAAGAAAGAGGCGTGTTCCCATTGCGGTGGAGGCGCTCCTCTTCGCTGTTGACCGGGTTGACCACTTGGAGCAGAAGGTGAAGCCCGCGCTGCAGGAGGGGAAAATCGTGGTTTCCGATCGATACGTTTACTCCAGCCTAGCCTACCAAGGAGCGGCGGGCTTGGACCTGAACTGGATCGAGGAGATTAATCGATCAGTGGTCACTCCTGACTTGGCAATTTATATCGATGTTCCGCCAGAGGTGGCTGTCAAAAGAATAAAAGGGAAAAGGTCGGTTATGGAGAGGCTAGAGGTTCAGCGGAAGGTTAGGGAGGTCTACTTGGAGTTTGTGGAGAATGGACGGTTAATACGTGTTGATGGAGACAGACCGAAAGATGAAGTTTTAAGAGATATTTTGGCGGTTGTCCTCGATTTTTTAAAGGTTAGCTCATCTTAGTCTAGTGTGTTCGCATAGGGCTTCCAGCAATCCGCAACAAGTTTTTATAACCTAACCATCTTTACTCACCGTAAAAGGAGAACATGGTTCATGGCGGAACAACCATCATCTCCCTCTTCCAACAAATGGATGTACGCCTTCATCATCATTTTCGCTATCCTCATTTTCAATACTGGAATTTTCATCATAGCCTACTCCAACATTCAAAACCAGCTCTCCACCCTCCAAAATAGCCTTGCCGATCAAGGACGGCAACTCCAAGACCTGCATCAACAATTTGACATCCTAGACTACGTGAATCAAACCGGCCTCATGCCTTGGCCGGAAATCTACGATCAGATCAAGCATTCCATAGTCCTCATTGAAACCGAATTAGGCTTAGGCTCGGGCTTCGTCTACGACCTTGAAGGTCATGTTATAACCAACTATCACGTAATCGAAGACGTCACCACCATACAAGTTACGTTTCTGGACGGAAATATAACCGATGCAGACATAGTTGGCGAAGACTCATACAGTGATCTAGCCGTCGTCAAAGTCAACCCAGAAGTTACAACATTACATCCGGTTGTGCTCGGAAACTCCTCAGCCCTCATCGTAGGAGAACCAGTAGCAGCCATAGGAAATCCCTTCGGTCTCAGCGACACCATAACCGCTGGCATAGTCTCCGCCCTAGAAAGAGAACTAGAAGCTCCTGGAGGCTACCTAATCATAGACATCATCCAAGTAGACGCCGCCATAAATCCCGGAAACTCTGGTGGGCCCCTCGTTAACCTCAAAGGCCAAGTCGTGGGCGTAAACACGGCTATAATATCCGGCTCCGGAACTTTTGCTGGTGTAGGATTCGTCATACCTTCGGACACGGTGGAAAGAGAACTCCCTGACTTGATAGCGATGGGCACCTACGTACATCCTTGGATAGGCATTTCTGGGATAGATGTCAACCTTGCCATCGCACAGCATATTGGACTGGAAAAACCACAAGGCTTCCTCATATTTGATGTAGTTCCGGGCAGTCCAGCGGATCAAGCTGGGCTTCAAGGCGGAACAGAGTCGGTTACAATAGGCGGACAAACAATTCAGGTAGGTGGCGACGTGATAGTGGGAATTGATGATCTATCAGCGCGAAAACTGAATGACGTTGTAGTTTACGTGGAAAGGAACAAACGTCCTGGAGACCCAGTGACCCTTACCATAATTAGAGATGGAGTGGAGCAGCTCATAAACCTAACCTTGGGAGCGCGCGCTCTCTAGTTGGCTGACAACAACAAAACGTGAAAAAACGCTAGTGGCTTCTTAAATACTCCAGCTTCAGCGGTTTCAGCCGCGTCTTAGAAAGTTCTTCATCTACGCGTTTTACTATGAAGTTGACTAGGTCTTCTATGCAAACGCGTCGGGTGCCTCGTTCGTGAGCAATCCGCAGTTCTAAACCGTTTTTGTAAAACATGAAACGGAGCAGGTGATAATCGAACTTTAACGGTGTTCGTCTCCCTTCTTTTAGTGTGTGGTAACGCACGACGCAGAAAAAGTCGAGGGTCGGCGGCGCCTCTTTCTCGTTGCCCTTTTGAAATCTTTCCAGTTCTTCTCTGTCCAAGTAGTTGAAGGTGATGCCTTCGGCTATTCCGAACTCAAAGCTGACTTCGCATCTTGGTGTAGAGAAGGGGGATATGGTGTTCAGGTCGTGTTTTTCTTGATTTAGCCGATGGAGGGCACAGAGGATCGCTTGTTGCATTTTCTTTTCTTTGGGTTGATAGGTGAACCTTGCAACGCTGTGGACGATCTCGGGAAAATTTTCGTAGCGCCCCAGCAATCCTTAGCCCTTCATGTCCTCGTCATCTTTCTTAGCTTTTCAAGGTTTTCGAGCAACTTGGAGAGAAGAGAACTCAGCTTTTCCAGTTTTTGAGGATCTGTTTCCTCTCTGATTTTCTTCTCGATCTCCTGTATCTTACTGAGGACCGTAGACTCTAGGGTTCCAAGTACAACTTGACCCGTCGCCTCTGTTGGTGACGTTCCCTCCTTTACCACTATCACGCGTTTTTGACACTGGGCGCACCAGAGTTTTCCATTTCTAAGTTTAAACAGAGGCGAGGAGCAGGCTGGGCAGGAAAGCTCTGTGAGGGTTGCGCCCTGCCTGAGTAGGTCTGCCATGGTTTGAATGGGCTTTGTATCTTCAGGCAACTCTGTAGCCTCAGGGAATCTTGGTTAGCATGAATAATAAGTAACTCGGCGCTGATTTATACTGATTCCTTCTTGTTCCATCTTATCTACAGAAATCTTGATTCTGAATATTGATTTTCCCTTCATAACTGATTTTTAGTCATAGATCAGCTTGGCACTCTGTGGTAAAATTGAGTGACAAACTAAAAGAAATTCAGCGCGAAGTGACTGAGCTCAAGAGGAAGCTTGAGGAGTTGCGGCGTCTCAAGTCGGATTGCGACGATGCGAAGAAACTTCGTGGGAAAATCGTTAGAATTAGATGTGACTAGAAAATAGAAGATGCGCCGTAAACAGGCGGTTTACCTCAACCGCGCCTTAGTAGGGTGAGAAATGTGTGAAGTCTGCGAGTTTTTTGGCAAAGGGGTCTTTCATTGCAGAGATAAATGCGACAACGATGTTGATAAGATAGTTAACTGCCTCATAAACCGCCAAACCGGCTTGGTCATTTGTAAGAAATGCAGGAAGCCGGTGTATTAGACACAGCAAATTCGCTCCGAGAGCGACGCTGAAAATGTGAGAAGGGCAGCTGAGCTAGGTCTGCACCAAACAGTATAAATTAGTACGAAAATAATAATAGATGTCAGTATAGTCTAAGCATGTGCATGCTCTTCTTGGAGGGTTTTGTATGGTGCGTAAAAAGAAGCTAGTGGAGTATGAGGAGAGGATAAAACAAGCTTTGGTTATTCTCGGGCAGATTTCGGAGGACACCACGACTCCTCGAAACATAAGGAGAGCCGCGAAGGGGTCGATGAGTGCTTTACAGTTGGCGGAGTACACCCCGGCAGTAAGAGCGTCTAACGCTATAGCCACTCTCGACGAGATTCTTCAGGACCCTAACATGCCACCATACACTAGGGTGAAGCTTTGGAACGTGATGAGCCTGCTTGAGGCGATCAAGGATTAATCATATGAAGAGTCGTGGTTGTGGCTTGCTCGCATCTCAAATTCATGGCTAAAGGCGTTTTATTAGAAAGCATTCTGGGATTAGTTGGCGTTTTCATTAAAGCATATATGGTAGTTGTTACATGTTGTTTTGGGTCTCTCTGGGGAATAATCCTTGAAGTTTGACGTGATAATCGTTGGAGCTGGTCCAGCTGGCATATTTTCAGCCCTGGAGCTAACCCAGAACACGAATCTGCGCCTGCTCATGCTGGATAAAGGACCTGACCTTGACAAGCGCAAATGTCCGGCAAGCCGAGGTTGGGGGTGCGTGAACTGTGATCCCTGCACTCTACTGTCGGGGTGGGGAGGCGCCGGAGCCTTCAGCGATGGAAAGCTCACCTTATCCACAGAGGTTGGAGGTTGGCTTAACGAGTACCGCAGCAAGAAGGAACTCTCAGAACTCGTGGATTACATTGATGAAATTTACCTAAAGTTTGGAGCGCCCAAGCATCTCTACGGAGTCGATCCGGACAAAATCGAGGAAATTAGGCGAAAAGCTTCGTTTGCTGGGCTTAAACTGGTTCCTCAGAAGCTGCGTCACATGGGCACCGAGAAATGCGCTGATGTGCTTCACAGGATGCACGATCACCTAAAAGACAAGGTTGAGATTCGAACCCAAACCGAGGTGAAGGGGCTCCTAATGAAGAACCAAATGGTTGAGGGAGTGGAAACAACTGCTGGAGAAAAAATATACGGGAAACACGTTATCGTGGCTCCTGGCAGAAGCGGAGCCGAATGGTTGAAGTCTGAGGCGCAGACATTAGGATTGAAAACGCCGAATAACCCTGTGGATGTAGGTGTTAGGGTTGAAATTTTAGCTCCGGTTTTGGAGGAACTAACAAGCGTTTTGTACGAGCCCAAGTTCATATATTACTCCAAATCCTTCGACGATCAGGTGAGGACTTTCTGCGTGGCGCCCGAGGGCGAAGTGATCACCGAGTCGTACGATGGTGTCTTAACGGTGAACGGTCAGAGCTACGCTGAGAGGAAGACTGGAAACACAAACTTCGCTGTCCTAGTCAGCACTTCCTTCACCAAGCCGTTTAGGGAGCCAATTGCCTACGGACAATACCTCGCCCGACTCACCAACCTGCTTAGCGGAGGAGTGATAATTCAGAGGCTCGGCGATCTACAGGCTGGACGTCGCTCAACCGAGGAAAGAATCAGACGAAGCGTGGTCACTCCAACCCTGAAGAACGCTACGCCTGGAGACCTCAGCTTCGTTCTGCCCTACCGATACCTCACAGACATCCGCGAGATGCTTGAGGCAATGGATCAGATTGCGCCAGGGGTGAACTCAAACCATACGCTGCTCTACGGCGTAGAGGTGAAGTTCTACTCTTCGAGGCTGGAGTTAAGCAATTGCTTAGAAACGAGGATTCGCAACCTGTTCACGATAGGAGACGGGGCCGGAGTGAGCAGAGGACTCGTCCAAGCCTCGGTTTCAGGAGTAATCGTCGCCAGAGAAATCGTGAAGAGGAACAAAACCGCAAACTAACCGCTGAATTCTCATGGTGAGGCAGCCCGGAGTTGTTGTTGGTAAGCGAAGAATTCAGAAAACAACGACAACAGTGCCTCTCAGCAGGAGCGGGTTTTCCACCGCGGCATATTTGGATCATATGCACACACACATGCTTTCTGCTTTCTTTCTTGCGCTGAAGCTGAAAAGAAGGCTGGTGTTCAGCGCCAAGACGATTAATGGCGCGCTGGCGCGCGCACATTTTATATCTTCAAGATTGACTAAAGATAAGCTACAATGTGCTCTCTCTTATGCGACAAACTATGCCCAGGCGAGATCTATGTCATGTAAGACAGATGATTTAACGAAAAGGCTGTTAGAATGTCTGGAAGAATTAGACAATTATAAGGATGACTTGGATACATGGACTGACTCTTTAGAAGAATTATCGGAGAATGTATATCCCATATTCCACGCTCACATCAAGCGGTGTGCTACGCTATTCGTTGAAGGCACAAAGCATCTATCAGCTTCCAAATCTCACTAACAACTGCTAGATCATGGTGGGGCTGGGAAGATTTGAACTCCCGTCCCGAGCGCCCGAGGCTCAGAGCCTAGACCAAGCTAGCCGACAGCCCCACAACAAAACATGTCATACAACAGGCTTTACATAAGCATTCTCTTAAAAAACCCAACCCATCCTGGAGCCCCCCCCTCTATAGGGGAGTCAAAATTTTTTCAGATACCTTTAAAAACAAAGAAACCAACCCAAACAATCAAAACACAAACACCTAC
>JAOUMI010000030.1 GCA_029881555.1 Candidatus Bathyarchaeota archaeon
GCCGATCTCCGTTCCAAGGCCGATTCAGATAGGCAGCCCATCATTAGTCTTGGCCAGCAAGACCACCATGTTTGACTATATGGCGCCAGGCATATTCGCTTATGCCGCAATCTTCCTCACGATGACAGTGGCCCAGTCATTTACTACTGATCGAGAAAAAGGATTACTGAGGAGAATCAACATTACACCAACTACGCCGACGGAGTTCATGACGAGCCAAGCAGTTTCAAACATGCTCGCAGCTTTAGTTCAAGCCGTGCTTGTCTTTGCGATGGCCTATCTTATAGGCTACCGTCCAAATGTCGACGCAGCCAGTTTTACCTTGGCGTTTGTTATCGTCTTGATCTTTTCGCTATGCAATGTTGGATTTGGTCTAATTACTGCGACAATAGCCAAGTCTCCTGGAGCCGCCACGGGAATCGCCTTCGTATTCATAATGCCACAAATGTTTCTAGGCACATTCGTAGGCTTTGCACTCTCCCCAACTGGACAGGCAGCTGGCAAGTTCGTGCCCAGCTACTACGTAACTGATGCGCTGACATCGCTGTTCTTGAGAGGCGCACCCATATCGAGTCCAACGATACTGTTAGATCTTGCTGTTGTATCAGTCTGCAGCGTGATAGCGCTACTGTTAGGCATAGTTTTGTTCAGGAAATATGGAAAAGCCTAATTGAGTGTAAACAATGAAAGAGATCAAACTAATCATGTTCAGGCTTTGCAAGAGAACGCGAAGAACCTCGAGCACAAAGAATCCTGCAGAGTTTTAGCCACAGGCAAGAGGACATTCCATGAGTTGCCAAGATGACAGCTGCATATCCTGAGAGGCCACCGTGCCTCCACATAACTTGGCTGCAGAGTGTGAAACTATTAAGTCACCAACCAAGAGAATATTTCCAAAAGCAAAGACGGATGTGCGTGCGCATTCAAATGCCACTGTTGCTGTTGTATCACAGTCACATATATTTAAAGGTTCCACTTCCAGATTAGAGCACCGCGTGTGCATTAGTTAAAAGACGGAGACAACATTTAAATATGACCTATGTCATAGACCGCGTCCTCGAATATCGAAGAGGAATAAATAATGAAGATTTTGATCCGTACAGATAGATTGTCCAAGTATTACGGTAAGGGAGGCGAGATCAAGGCCGTGGATGAACTCGGCCTCGAAGTTTATGAGGGAGAAACCTTTGGTCTGCTCGGTCCGAACGGGGCGGGTAAGACTACGACTGTTCGTTTGTTAAACTGCATCATAAAGCCGACCGGCGGCACAGCCACCGTCAACGGCTATGACGTTCTCAAAGAGGAAACAGATGTAAAACGAGTCACGGGCTTGCTTGCCGAGTCGCCAGGCTTGTACGAGAAGCTCAGCGCCCACGAGTTTCTGGAGTTCATGGGAGCCCTTTACGATGTCCCCGGCGATATTTTGCCTGAAAGGATAGACGACCTGCTGAAGCTATTCGGGCTTTATGATAGATGTGACTACCTACTTGAAGGCTACAGCAGAGGCATGAAACAGAAAATCCTGATCGCGGCAGCCCTGATCCACGATCCTCCTATTCTGTTTCTTGACGAGCCCACTTCCATGTTAGACCCCCGCGCTGCCCTCATGGTGAAGGATCTGATCAAAGGACTAGCAGACAAGGCTGGGAAAACCATCTTCATTTGCAGTCACATTCTTCCGGTTGTGGAGGAGCTGTGTGACCGAATAGGCATCATCAATCAAGGTAGACTCATCGCATTAGGCACCATAGATGAAATAATCACTCAGACAAAAACGAAGACTTTAGAAAAGGCTTTCATCGCCCTAACTGGCGGTGTTGAAGACAAGGAGCTTTTGGCATGGAGGGAGCAGAAGGGTGCCGGTGCCTAAGTGGCTCGTGGTCGCGAGGAACGAATACCGCATCCGCATAAACAGTATACGGACGATAAGGCCCTACTTTCCCTATCTGGTCATTGCACTGTTAGCGGTTTATGTGGCGTTCATTGCGCCAGCAGTCGTTAGCCTCTTCATCGACGACCTTCTCGCTTTCTTCCTTTCCCAGGTTGCCTTGGCTATGGTGCCGATCATAATGTTCATAATCTTTTTCTACTTCATAATACTTCCAATCACCTACACATTACAGGGAATGCAAGCTGGACAGGTGGAGATCTTTCTCGCAGCCCCCATAAAGCCAAGCGACGTTTTGCTAGGCGAATTTCTGGGCGTAATGCCTTTCTACGCTATTGCCATCACGGTGATGGCTGGCTTTTTCACGGCTGCTCTGAATCCGCTGGGGCTGGACATGCTTCAGATAGCGATAACCGTCATAATTTTCGTGGCCACGTTTCTTTCTGCTCTCTGGATCGGCACAGTGATTGCCGCCTTGGTACGTACAAAGTTTGCAAAATCCGCCCGTGGAAGAGACGTTGGAAGAGCCCTGTCACTTGTCCTCGCTTTACCCATGATCGCAGTAATGTACGCAATTATGGGTGGAGGCTTGCTTGAAGCTCTTGCAGATCCCGGAACAAGCGGAATGGTTAGAGCCATTCTCAGCCTGTTGCCCAGTTCTTGGGGAGCTGAAGTTATCGTTAACTTCGCGTCCAACCCCGGCAACATCGGTGCGGTTGGCTTTGAGACACTGACCCGATTCGGAGGTCTTGTCGCCTTCTTCGTAGCGGTGCTGTGGCTTGGCACGAAAGCGGCTAATCGCGCCTACAGCATTGAACCCACTACCTTCACGGCTTCTAGGGCTAAACCGGACGGCTTCTTCTATAGAACCGTTAGATATCTGGGGGGAGGCGGATCTTTCGGCACTCTCCTAGTGTCCGTCTTCAAGGATTATGGTCGAAGGCTTGAAAACCTGTCGAGAATTGCTTACATCGTGGGTCTAATAGCTATGGTGAACATCTTCTTTGGAGGAGGCTTTGATGATCCCGAAGCTGCCCTTCTAATGGGCTTATTTTTGTTTCCTTTCCTTGCCGTGTTAGTGGTTGGTCAAGTGACGGCGGGAGGTAAGGAAAGCCTCTTCATATATAAGAAGACTCCTTTTGGTGTGGGAAGGTTTGTCAAGGCGAGGTTGCTACAAGGTTGGCTGGTGGCAGTTCCGATCGGCGTGGCGATCACAGTTGTTTCAATGATCTCAATTCCTCAAACCACACTTATTTCTTTGTTGACTTACACTGGATTTATGGCGCTAATCGTTGCAGCGAACGTGACTTTGGCTCTCGGCCTCTCCCTCCTGAACCCAGAATTCTCAGAAAATACTCGCACACAGATGTTCGGGCTAATAGTAAACGCGCAAGTAGCCATGTTTGTTTCATTAGGGATTTTCATTGGCTCTCTGATCGTTCTAGACCTAGGCTTTCTTAACACCGTGCTGTTGCAAACTGTGGTGATTTGGCTACTGGGGATTGTGTTCCTCTACCTTGGAAAAAGAAGGTTTAGCAGAATCGAATAGCGAAAAGGCAGCCTATAAGAGATTCGAAACAAATACCTATAGCCCAAGCTTTAACATTCAATGTGAGCGATAAACCTTTAAATTGTTATTCTCAGTTTTTCAACGTGGTAGTTTTCTATGGTTTCAGCTGGCGAGGCAACTGTAAAGTTGAGGGGAGTGGCTAAGCGTTACGCTGACATCATTGCAGTAGACTACGTTGACTTAGATGTTAAGTATGGCGAAATCCTTGGTCTCTTAGGTCCGAACGGCTCTGGTAAGTCCACTACTTTAAAGATGATTCTGGCATTGATCAGGCCGGACTCCGGATCCGTCAGTGTTCTGGGCATAGAGGCGGAAGACGATCCTGTTGCTGTGAAGAGACAGGTGGGGTACGTTCCCGAGTCTCCGCGTCTATACGAGTTTTTGACGGGGTTAGAATACCTTGACTTCGTGGGTGACATTTACGGTTTAGACGCATCAGAGAAGAAAGGCCGAATCGAAGAATACCTAGAGGCTATGGAATTGGAGGGCAGGGAAGGCGACATGATAAGCAGTTATTCTCAAGGAATGAAGCAGAAAATCGCTCTCATCTCGGCTTTTCTGCACAAGCCAAAACTGCTACTCTTAGACGAACCCCTAAGCGGTCTAGACCCTAGGTCAGCCAGAATCGTAAAGGACCTCCTCCGCAAACTAACCGCGCAGGGAGTAACAACGATCATGTCAACCCACATTCTGGAGATCGCCCAAGCCATGTGCGACCGCATCGCCATCATGTACGAAGGAAGGTTGCTAGCCTTGGGCAACATGAAGGAGTTGAGGCAGAAGGCGAGGCTGCCCGGATCAGACTTGGAAGACGTTTTCTTGAAACTCACGGGAACAGAAGACGTTAGAGAGGTGGTTGAGGCGCTTCTGAAATGAACTGGAAAACCGTTCTTCGGCTCGTTAGTGTTGATGTCAAATCTGGGAGATTGATTAGAGGTCAAAGACTCAGAAGGTATCGAGAGAGAAGGGTTTTTCAGTACTTGTTGTATGGGGGAGCCTGCGTTCTAGGAATAGCGGTGGGTTTAGGTGGGGGAATCTTCTACACCGCAGTGCCTGACTCTGACCTGAGAACCTTGTTCTATGAAGGCGCTCGTCTCCTTTTCCTATCCTTCCCCACCATGGTTCTCCTTTACAGCCTAGTCTTCACCACGATGAGCCAAATCCAAAGGATGGGAGTAAGGTCTTCTATTCAACTACCTTACTGGCTACCCATCACCTGGGAGGAACACACCCTTGCGTCCACCATAGCCCACCTCATCGGTTTACCCCTAGCTTCCATCATTCTATTCAGTTCAGCCATAGCCACGGTCTCCATCTACCTAGAGACGACACCTCTTGCCATCCTCACGATTCTTACTTTACTGGCTAGCGCCTTCCTAGCTAGCACAACCACGGAGATTTTCAGAGTTCTGCAGACGAGGCTTATAGGAGCCGTGTACAAGTCCTCTGGAAAGGCCGCTGTTTGGGTGAGATTCCTAGGGTCCCTAATCTTTTTGATCGCCTTCTACGTAGTCTGGTTTTCTCTTACGTCTGGCGGTGGCTCCATCGCCCTCATTGAGATGCTTACCAGTGCCCAGGAGGCGGTTTGGTTTATCCCCTACGTCTGGTTAGGGGTGGCTTTGGCCTCTTTTATGAATGGGCTGCTGGCGCAAACCGTTATTTTTTCGCTGGCTTCCCTTCTGTTCATCTTGGTTCTCTTTTATGTGGCTGTTAAGTTGAACGCTAGATTTGGATTGTATGAGCCGCCGGCTATCACGGTCTCTAGGGGGGCTTACGTTCCAAAGGTTGGCTTTTTGGGAAAGCTTGGTTTTTCCTCCTTGGAGGCTGCTGTTATACGGAAGGACTTTAAGGCTTTTACGAGACGTCGGGAACTCATGTACGTTTTCATAACGCCCCTAGTTGTTATACTTGTACCCCTGATGCAGTATTTGGGAATATATGGTGGACCTGTACCGCCAGAGGCTTCTAGGTTCCTTTCCGCTTGGATCCTTCTTGCGCCTGGAGCCATAATGGCTGTTATGTTGGGCACTATGATAATCGGCGAGGAAGGCGGGTCTGTATGGCTTTTCTTTTCTTCACCCATCACTGCGCGCAACCTAGTCAAGTCTAAGTACGCCTTTATAATCATCTTCTCATGCATAGTAATGCTGGTGTGCGGCGTTATTGGGATTCTAATTGCCCGTCCTTCACTAGACATCGCTATAGTATTGTTAATAGAATCCGTGCTGCTAATCTTCGCTTTAGGCGCCGTTTCCCTCAGAGCGGGAATAAAGGGAGCCGACTTCACCGAAGTTCCAAGGCCTAGAATGGTTAGGCCGTTAACAGTTGTCGTCTACGGTCTCTTATGCCTACTCTTAGCGTTGGCAATATTCTCTCCCCTCCTTCTACACGAAGTTACGATGGGGTACATACCCGTTCCCGTGTCCCTACCAAAAATAGACCTTTACGTCGCAGTTTCCATAAGCGCAGTTATAGCAGTCATCGTAACCTTCGTGTTCTATAAGATAGCGCTGGCTGCTGCTGAAAAGTTTCTGACAGAAGCAGAGGTATAGGAACTGGGCGTCAATCGGCTTTCTTACTAACGTCTGATTTAACAAGTCTTACCGTAGCAATAACAATTGATGCCCCAGCATAGACTGCTATAATTGCTGCTGCGAGTTGGAAATCTCCGCTGGATATCGGTTGCAATGGACTTTGAAGCGTACCTATCAGTTGTGAAACTATGAATTGGGCAAAGTTTGTTGTACTCCAGGTTGGAAGCCCCTTACTAATGTATTCATACAATTGTTCGCCGGTCAAAACGTATAACATAGACAAGATACCGCTCACCACCGAAGAAGCTATGAATATGCCGAAAGCAGTGAACATGGCCAGTGTGCCTCTCCTAAAGACCTCACTGAACATAAAGGACAAAGAGAAGAAGACCAGCGATGAGTAGGCGATGGCTAGGAATAGGACTGGAGCAACTTGCAGTTCACTCTGTGGACCGAAAAGTCCAAGGGAGAGAACAACACCAGTTGCCGTTGTAATTCCTTCCACAAGACACAAAACTGAAAAACCTCCCAAGAACTTTCCTGTCAGGTACTCAACTTTTGTGATGGGTTTTGAAAGCAGTATATCAGCAGTTCCACGTTCATATTCCTCTGACATGGAACCACCTGCAATAATTATGGCAATGAGCGGAACAAACAGACCTTGCCCTTGCAATACACTGACAACCCAAATAGTATCGAATTCCACCTCTAGGACCG
>JAOUMI010000031.1 GCA_029881555.1 Candidatus Bathyarchaeota archaeon
TGTTCGAAGAATCGTATCTAGGTGTAGAGTTGTTCAAAAGGTTTTACGATGTCTCGCCTGTTTTCAACTTCAATGAGTGCTTCTTGGATAAGGAGGAGTTTATTCCAACAAGGGAGACACTTCACACGCTTCACTCCAGATTTGGAAAGTTAGCGGTATACTCAGAAAAATCTAGAACTCAGGCCATGTACCTTGTGGAAAAGAACGGTTTTAGAAAGTACTTCGATGAGAATGGGCTCATCTTTTACGAAGAATTAGTCAAGTCTGAAAGTGAACAGCTTGGCAAGCCGAACCCAACTGTACTCATCGAAATGGTTGAGAAACTTGTGGGAAATGTCAGCAAGGTCGCATACGTGGGAGACACCGTTGCAGACGCGCTGTTGGTGAAAGGTGCTCGTTTACAAGGCTTATCCAACCTATTATTTCTCGGAGTTCTCTGCTCGTCTCAGTATCCAGATGAGCTTCTATCTCAGTTTATGAGATACGACGCTGACGCTGTTATGACAGACGTAAACGACATTCCGTATCTGTATGCTAGTCTAGGAGGAGAAATTTGAAATGCGAGAGGCGAGAGTGGAAAGAAAGACAACTGAGGTTGACATAGTCGTTGAGCTAAACGTTGACGGAAGGGGGAAAGGAAACGTGAAGACAGGCATCAAATTCCTAGACCACCTCCTCACAACCTTGACGAAACACTCCCTCTTCGACCTAAAAGTCAAAGCTAAGGGAGAGCTGAAGCACCACGTATGCGAAGATGTGGCTCTGGCACTCGGAGAGGCACTGAATCAAGCTCTGGCGGACAAGAAGGGCATTAGAAGATTTGGTTCAGCGTTTGTTCCGATGGACGACTCCCTAGCGAGAGCTGTGGTAGACTTGGGTGGAAGACCCTACTCCAACCTCGACCTCAAACTTGGGGGCACCAAGATCGAAAACCTGAAAACCGAGGACATTGGGCACTTTATCGCTTCCTTTGCTCAAGCCTCCAAGTTAAGCCTACACCTAACCGTCCTCTACGGCACCAACGAGCACCACAAGATTGAGGCTGCAACAAAAGCCCTAGCAATCGCTTTGAGAGAGGCTGTGACAAAAGAGCCGAGGATGGCTGGCCAAGTTCCCAGCGCAAAAGGAGTGCTGTAACGAAGTGCTCGTAATACCAGCCGTTGACGTGATGCAAGCGAAATGCGTTCGCCTCGTTAAGGGCGATCCCACCAAGATGAAAGTTTACTTTGACAACCCTGTGGAGGCAGCTAGTCGATGGGCAGATCAAGGGGCAAAGCTCGTCCATTTAGTAGACCTTGACGCCGCCATCGGCATTGGACAAAACATCGAAACAATAGGAAAGATCGTTAAGGGCGTTCCAGTGAAGACGCAGGTCGGCGGTGGAATCAGAACCCTAGAAAAAGCCGGGAAACTGTTCAGGCTGGGAGCTTACAGAGTGATCTTTGGAACAGCCTGCATCTTGAACTCGACACTATTAGAAGAGGCGGTTCACCGCTTTGGGTCAGATCGGGTCGCCGCTGCCGTAGACACAACGGGGAAAGGCAAAGTAGCGTTTCACGGCTGGAGAACCAGATCGGAAGTCGACTACTTGGACCTAGCCCGCTCCGTTGAACTAATGAAAGTTGGAGCCATAATCTTCACCTCAGTGAGTGTGGATGGAACTTTGAAGGGACCGCCCATTGAGCGGATTCGCAGAGTTGTGAGCGCGGTTAGAACTCCGGTGGTTGCCTCCGGCGGCATAGGGAATCTAGAAGATTTAGTTAACGTAGCTCGAACAGGTGTAGAAGGAGCTATAGTGGGCACCGCACTTTATGAGGAAAAGTTTACTCTAAAACAAGCTATGGAGGCCGTGAAGAATGTTGACTAAAAGGATAATTCCCTGCCTCGACGTCAAAGACGGAAAAGTTGTCAAGGGAGTGCGATTCAAGAACCTGAAGATAGAGGGGGACCCAGCGAAGCTTGCCGCGATATACGAGCAACAGGGAGCAGACGAACTAGTTTTTCTCGACATAACAGCCTCCTACGAAAAGAGAGGCACAATATTAGATGTCGCAAAAAGAACCGCTGACACAGTGTCAATCCCATTCACAGTGGGCGGAGGCATCAGAAACCTAACAGACATCCAAAACCTGCTCAACTCTGGAGTAGACAAGGCTTCTATAAACACGGCAGCCGTAAAGGACCCAACACTCATCAAGCGAGCTGTCGAAGCCTTCGGCAGCCAGTGCATCGTTATTGCGATTGACGCCAAAAGAGTTTACGTGAAAACCTCTGTTCCAGATAAAGTAGTTGTGGACACACCTCAGGGTCGGTGCTGGTGGGAAGTCTACATTGAAGGAGGCAACAAACCCACGGGACTAGACGCTATATCGTGGGCGATGAGGGTGAAGGAACTTGGAGCCGGAGAACTCTTGCCCACAAGCATGGACTACGACGGAACACAAGATGGCTACGACATCTCCTTAACAAGAACCATACGTGAAAGAACGAATCTTCCCGTAATCGCAAGTGGGGGAGCTGGAAGCCTAGAGCACATCTTTGAGGTTTTGACCGAGGGCAAAGCTGACGCTGCTTTGGCGGCATCTATCTTCCATCGGTCGCAGTATTCTGTTGGAGAGGTAAAGAGGTACCTTACTGAAAGGGGAGTTCGCGTGCGTCTCGTATGATGGGAGGCTTGAAGCTTGGTCCTGCAACTAAGTGAAGCTGAAGCGGAAAAGTTTGTGGAAAAGGTGAACTTTGAAAAGATGAACGGGCTTGTTCCCGTGGTGGTTCAAGACTCTTCCAACGACAGAGTTTTAACCCAAGCATTCATGAACAGGCAAGCCTTGCAGCTGACACTGACAAGCGGCAAAATGCACTATTGGAGCCGAACAAGGAAAAGGATATGGCTCAAGGGCGAAGAGTCTGGACACCACTCTCTGCTGCAGAACGCAATCCTTGACTGTGACAACGACGCAATTCTGTTCAAGGTTCAACAGGTAGGGGTTTGCTGTCACACAGGTCAAGAAAGTTGCTTCCACAATCCCATAATTGCTGAAAAGGAGTTGGCGGTCGACGCTAAGATTCTTGAAAGAATCTATGAGGTGGTTGTTGATAGAATCAAAAATCCTACGGAGCGGTCGTATGTCTCCAGGTTGCACAAGAAAGGGGAGGATGCGATTCTTCAAAAGATAGGTGAAGAAACCACCGAGCTTGTTCTTGCGGTGAAGGCGAACCAGCCTGAAGAGATTGTGCACGAGGCTACGGACATACTCTTTTTCATCCTAGTGCTCTTCGCCCAGAAAAACCTGAGGTTACAAGAAATTTTCAAGCAGTTAGAAAATCGCCACCGAGAAAAGACGCGTTGAAAAGCATCTCAGCTTTTGTTATCTAAAACTTGTCTGAACGATAAACTTCTTTGCCTCCAACAATGGTCAAAAACGCTTCAACATCATCAACTTTATCTGCAGGTATTTCAAAGAAATTGTCAGAAAGGATGATAATATCTCTAGTTTTCCAACTTCAATTGACCCTTTGATATTTTCTTAACGAGAAGGAAGCTCCAAGGCGCGTCTTCCCTTCCAAGGAAAGGAAAGAAGCTAGCTCAGAATGTGATGAAAAATGGCTCCCCGATCATCCCGGCGCCAGTAAAGGATCTGAGCTAGAACCCTTTGATCTGCTTCGGGAAGTAGTCCTCGCATGTGCCCTCGCGGTACACGTCAGCCGTCGCGCAGTGCAGACCACCGCCAAACGGCGATACAGCCCAGAACGGGACGGGAATGACGTCAAAGCCCAACTTTTCAAGCTGCTTCATTTGGGCGTTCTCTTCGGCTTCTACGCACACCGTCTTCGAATCGAGCATGAGGACGTTCATAGAGAGCCAGATGCTACAGTAGGAAAGCTTGTGTTTCTTGTCATGGGCCGGGGTCGCGCATTCAACGATTTCCCAGTCATTCTTCTTAAACAGCTCCTTGAGTTCAGGCGTTAGAGGAGCCCGCCCTTTATTGCTGAGCGCCAGCCCGGGACGAAGCGGGACAAAGGTGGCGTCAATGTGCATCGGCGCCTCCTCCTTGAACGTCACCTCGTGAATGCGATGGTTGGGGAAGTGACGTCGCAACCAGCTTATGCCACCAGCGTTGGTGACTGTAGACCGCTGAACAAACAGGTCCTTCCCGAACCGAGCGACATCCGCGGCGTCGAAAAGCGGTTCAGCCTCAGTCAGGACCCAATCCTTCGCATACGTGTGCTTGATTTGCTCCTCCTTGCTTTTCGCGTTGAATTCGTTCCAGAAATTCTTCTTGTAGGTGCGTTCGGTCAAGCGGGGTTTCGGCGCTGCCTCCCATCGGAAGTTCGGATCCTCCTTGAAATACCGCTCCAGAAGCGGTCGATAGCAGAGATACTCATACCATCTGCTCCGGAAGGACATGGTCGCCTCGAGGATTTCGTTGCCGACCGTCAGCAGCAAGTCACGAGGGGGCATGCACCCAAACATGCTCTCTTGTTTCCAGTCCGGGGTCTGCACTTGCTGGCTAAAATCCAGTGGTGTAGGTCGATCGACACGGATGCCCCGGCGCTCTAGGAGCTTGGCGAAGTTGTCCAATTGCTCCTTGACTTTCTCTTCCATCTCTTTGGGTAGCGGACCGTACTTCCCAAAGGGGTAGCCATACTCAGGCCAATCGCGCTGAATGGCTGGTTCCGGTGCTTGGACCATAGTGCCATCGGCTCGCCCGACAATGACGTGCTTCAACGGATCCCACTCGTTCCAGGAACATACGACGGTCTTCTTGTTCTCTTTGGACATGGGTCATTTTCACCAATCTGCTAAATCTTTACCTTCTCCTGTTGGCTTGTTCTTAAAGATTTGGGTAGAATCAAGACTGATGTTTCCTTTAAATTCTATTAATTTAATCCAAACCTCTATTGCTCGTCTATGGTTTAATTCGAAAACTAAAAGAATTTTTCGGTTTTTCTCCCAAGATTCCTTTTTTTCTTTTACAGAGAAGAGAAGATCGTATTTCCTCTATTCAGAAATAGTTGGGCGAAGCATGGAAAGACCTAACTGCAGAGCAAATCCTTGGACGATACTGCTCCGTACTGAAAGACGGCGACGAATACAAAATAGGCATCAGATCGCTGACCGGTCTTATTAGCGTTAGAGATATGGGACAGATGACCTCAGGAGAACTCACCATTGTTAGACCTCGCAAAGAACAGCATTCCTTACAAGACTTCACTGGTAATGAGCGTGCGATTGAGAAAATTCTTAAGCGATGGAGGCTATAATGTAGCGTTTGTTCTCTAGAAAGGGGAAGTAGAGGATGGTTAGAGAAGAAACCGTTAAGAAATATTCTGCCAGAACGCCGAAATCAAAAAGGCTGTGGGAAGAAGCTAGAGAAGTTATCCCTGGTGGAATTGGAAGTGGTGTGCGTTATTTCAAGCCATATCCATTCTTTATCAGTAGGGCAAGTGGTAGCAAAGTTTGGGATGTCGACGGAAACGAGTACGTAGACTTTCTCATGGGTTACGGTGTCAACATAACTGGACACGCCCACCCAACAATAGTGGATGCGGTAAAAGAACAAATGGAAAAGGGCAGCATGTACACGATGCCCCATGAAAAGACAGCATTGTACGTGAAAGAACTGTCAAGACGCTTTCCAATGATGGGTATGTTTCAGCTCGCCAATACAGGGACCGAAGCCACTATGCACGCTATAAGGGTTGCTAGAGCCTACGCTGGGAAAGACAAGATTGTGAAGATAGAGGGTACCTATCATGGACAGCATGACTATGTTTTAGTTAGCATAGGTCCACCTATGGCTCAGACAGGGCCAAAATGGGCTCCCACACCTGTGGTCGAATCTGAGGGAATTCCCAAAGACACCTCGAAGAATACTCTGATAGCCCCATACAACAATGTAGACGCCATGGAGAACCTTTTCAAAAAACACGAAGGAGAAATCGCAGCAGTGATAATGGAGCCTGTGATGTTAAATTGCGGGGTCATTCTCCCAAAACCCGGCTACTTGAAAGACATTCGGAAACTCACTGCGGAATACAACATCGTTCTCATCTTCGACGAGGTTAAAACGGGTTGCCGGATTGCTCCGGGTGGAGCCAGCGAGCTCTACAACATAAAACCAGATATGATAACTCTTGCCAAAGCTATTGGAGGGGGACTTCCATTAGCAGCGTTTGGGGGAAAACGAGACATCATGGAATCACTGAGTCCTCTTGGACGAACTTCCCATGGAGGCACATACTGCGCGAATCCTCTCTCTGTGTCTGCAGGGTTTGCTTGCTTAACAAAGGTGATGACTAACAAAATGTACAAGCACATAACTGATCTGGGTGAAGAATTAAACAAAGGAGTAAGGGACATGATAGAGGATGCTGACGTCACGGCGTGGGTAAATGGTATAGGACCTTTAGGATACGTATTCTTCACAAAGGCGGAGCCAGTAGACTACAGAACTGCAGCAGTCAACGATCTCGATAAGACGTGGGAATATTGGTTCAACATGATTAACAATGGTGTTCTCCCATGGGGGCCCCTTCAATTCGAACAATGGTACATGTCCGTCGCACACACAAAAGAGGATGTTGCAAAGACCATAGAAGTATCGGGAGAAGCACTGCGTAAAGCTAAAA
>JAOUMI010000032.1 GCA_029881555.1 Candidatus Bathyarchaeota archaeon
AGCTTCCAGATCGTCAACGCTTGGGCGAACACCACCGAGGAAGAACACCAACCCCTGAAAGTCGTGGCAAATGGCTGGGTGATGGTGAAGATTCACTTCACTATCAAAGAAGCGCCAGTAACCAGCGTCTTGGTTGACATAGAGGTTAACGAGGAACCTATCCTAAACGCCAATATACTTATGCCGGTAGTCAAGGCCACCATCGAATAAATCGAATAGTGGCCAGAACTCTCTTTTTTTATCGTTTACTCAGATGATCTATTTCTTATTGTTGCTTTTTTCAGTTCGTGCGCGCATTTTTTGATTTCTTCGATCATTTCATCGTTGTTTTCCCGGTTTTTCTCTATGATTTTGACGAATCTGCTCCCCACTATGGCTCCGTCTGCTTCGTTTGTTATGATCGTTCTAACGTGTTCGGGTTTTGAAATTCCGAAGCCGACAGCTAACGGGATTTTTCCGGTTGTGAAGGGAAGAGCTTTTCGGATGAGGTTGACCGTTAACTCTTGAACCTCTTTTCTGGTGCCAGTTACGCCAAACACCGAAACCAGGTAGAGAAAGCCTGAAGTGTGTTCGACAATTTTCCGGAGTCTCTCAGTGGATGTGGAGGGGGCCGCAAGAAAGATAGTGTCTATCTCATAGGCCTCAGCAACCCTCTTATAGTCGCGAGCTTCCTCGATAGGAAGATCAGGAACAACGAGTCCATCAACTCCGCATCTGCTAGCCGATTTGAAGAAGTCCTCCAATCCCATTCTGAAGACGGGGTTGTAGTATGTTAAAACCGTTATCGGTACCCTATGTCTGTCTTTTACCTCACTGACCATTTCTAGCACCATTTTCGGTGTTGTTCCAGCGTTCAGCGCCCGCACAGTGGCAGCTTGGATGGTTGGACCGTCGGCTACTGGATCGGAGAAGGGAATTCCCAGCTCGATGATGTCCGCTCCTCCATCGATTAAGGCTTCAACGATATCGGGTGTGTACTCCGGCTTGGGATCGCCGCCAGCAACGTAGGCTATGAGCGCCCCCTCGTTTCGCTTCTTCAAGTTTTGAAACGTCTTCTCAATTTCCCTCACATCTTCACCCCCAAGTATTTGGCAACCACCTCCACGTCCTTGTCTCCCCTCCCGGACAGGGTGACCACGATTATTTGGTCTCTTCCCATGGTTTGCGCTATTTTCACGGCGTATGCCAGAGCATGGGAGGGTTCCAACGCTGGAACTATACCTTCGTTCTTGGACAGGTCGAGGAAGGCTTTCACGGCCTCTCCGTCAGTCGCAACGGTGTACTGAGCCCTTTCTATCCCCTTTAGGAAAGAGTGTTCAGGTCCGACCCCAGGATAGTCGAGACCAGCGGAAATGCTGTGGGTGGTCTGTATCTGTCCGTGCTCGTCCTGAAGGACGTAGGTCTGCATGCCGTGGAGGACGCCCTCTGCTCCGGCGTAGAGGGAGGCCGCATGTTTTCCAGACTCTATCCCGCAACCAGCCGCTTCAACGCCGATCATCTTCACGGCTTTGTCGTCGACGAAGGGGTAGAAGGTGCCCATGGCGTTGCTTCCACCTCCAACGCAGGCGATTAACACGTCTGGCAGCCGTCCCTCCTTCTGCGTTATCTGCTCCTTCAGCTCGTAGCCTATAACACTCTGGAAGTCTCTGACGATCACGGGGTAGGGGTGAGGACCCACCACCGACCCTATGAGGTAGTAGGTTGTTTGAACGTTGGTAACCCAGTCCCTCAGGGCTTCGTTGATGGAGTCCTTAAGGGTTTTAGAGCCGGACTCAACCCGGTGGACCTCAGCGTCTAGAAGCCTCATCCTGAAGACGTTGAGCCTCTGCCTCTCCATGTCCTCGGAGCCCATGTATATCTCAGTTTTCAGTTCGAGGGCGGCGCAGGCTATGGCCGTGGCAACTCCGTGTTGCCCAGCACCGGTTTCAGCGATGACCCTCCTTTTTCCCATACTCTTTGCGAGCAAGGCCTGTCCAAGCGTGTTGTTTATCTTGTGGGCGCCTCCGTGGGCGAGATCTTCTCGTTTGAGATATATCTTTGCTCCACCCACCTTTTTCGTCAGGTTTTCAGCGTAGTAGAGGGGAGTGGGTCTGCCAGCGTATTCAGACAGGTAATACCTCAGTTGTTTCTGAAAATCCGGATCTTCCCTTAATCTTTCGTAGGCTTCTTCCAGCTCGCTGAGGGCGGCCATCAGGGTTTCTGGAACGAACTGTCCACCGTACCTCCCATACTTCCCACCAACTGGGTACAGGCTTAGCTTTCTCATACTTCCACTTCCTTCGCATTTCTTATGAACGCAAAAACCTTCTCAGGGTCCTTGACCCCTGGCCGTGATTCTACGCCGGTGGAGACGTCGACAGCGTAGGGCTGAACAGCGCGTACAGCGTCTCGAACGTTTTCAGGATTTAAACCTCCGGCGAGAATAAGCGGTTTCGGATGAATCAATTGTTTAACACGCCTGCTCAGTTCCCAGTCGTGAACCCTGCCGGTTCCTCCAAGCTTGCCTGAAACAAACGAGTCTACGAGAACGGCGTCAAACGTATTCGTTGCCTTAACTGCGTCCTCGACTACGCGATCAGACTTCGCTTGAACAGCTCTTATTAAACATGTGTTCGCTAACTTTTCTCGAATGGCAGAGTCGAGTAGGTTATGACCGTGGATTTGAAGGATGTCTGGTCTCAACCTCTTGTAAACCTCTATCAGTTCGCTGAGGCTTTTGGGCACCGCGACTACAACGTTCTTGACGGGAACTGGGGTGTTTTTCATCATCTTCTCAGCCTTCTCTGGTGTGAGGTTTCTGGGTGATGAGGGCACGTTAACGACGAATCCAACGGCGTCTGCTCCTGCTTCCACAGCCGTGGCTAAGTCTTTGTTGCTGGTTATGCCGCAGATCTTCACCTTGACCTTCATAGGGCTGTAACAAGCTCCTTAACTTTCTTCTTGATGTCGCTGGCCCTCATGATGGAGGACCCAACTAGGAAGGCGTGGGCGCCGCACTGATGGAGGAAACGGATGTCGGCGGGACTCTGGATGCCGCTTTCGCTCATGATCAATCTCTCTCTTATCCGATGTTTTGTCAAGATTCTTTTGGTTACGTTAAGGTTAACCTCCATGTTTTTCAGGTTGCGATTGTTGATGCCGATCATGTCGGCTTCGGTTTTTAGAGCTGAAAGGAACTCTTCCTCGGTGTGGGCTTCCAATAGAACTTCGAGGTCTAATGAGTGGGCGTACGCGATCATGCTGTAGACATCACATTCGCAGTATCCCCGCTTGAAAAGAGGTTCTATCAAGAGGACCGCGTTTGCCCCTATCTTAGCTGCGGCTTCTATCTGCACCCGGCTCACGATTATGTCTTTCATGAGGAGTGGAAGCTTAACTTGATCTCGTACCTCAGTGAAGGCTTCCAGGGAACCTCCGAAATGTTTTGGCTCGGTCAAGAAAGATATTCCGACGGCTCCGCCCTTTTCCATCGCTGACGCAACTTTCCTGAGGTCAGCGTTTTTCCTGATTAAACCCAAGCTTGGTGAGGCAACCTTTATTTCAGCGACGACGGGGGCGTTTCTGTATTCCAGCACTGCCTCTTTTAGGCTTAGGGAGGAGGATGTCATCTCCCTGACGGCTTTGTAGTAGCCTGTGTCCACCGTTTCTCTAGCATCCCGCCCTAAGACATCCAGAAAGTCAGCCATACTTCAACTCCAGCCTCTCAAGTTGTGACATGTCTCCACCGCTGGCTCCGATGAGACTCTTCAGTTTCTTGTAGGCGGCGCCGCTGTCGATGGATTCACGGGCCAATTCAACTCCATGTCGAAAATCCTCGGCTTTTCCGCCCACCACGATTCCTGCAGAAGCGTTGACCAGCACGATGTTTCTTTTCGGATCTCCGTCCTTCACACAACCATAGAGAATTCGGAAAGTAATTTCAGCGCTTTGCTCTGGAATTGTTCCTTTGATGTCTTCTGGTTTGGCTAGCTTGACGCCGAAGTCTCTCGGAGCCACCTCCAACGAGCTGACCTTATCCTCCTTTAGCCACGCCACGGCTGTTTTACCGATTGTGGAAATCTCGTCCAGTCCGTTCAGTCCGTGAACGACCATGGCTTCCTCAGAGCCGAGCTTCTTCAGCACGTGGGCTAGAGGCACGATCAGTGCCTTGTCGTAGACTCCGAGGAGTTGAGCGTTTGCGTTTGCCGGGTTTGTTAGAGGTCCGAGAACGTTGAAAACTGTTCTTATACCTATTTCTCTCCTAGGTCCGATAGCGTGTTTCATAGCTCCGTGGAAGGCGGGGGCAAACATGAAGCCTATGCCTATGTCTTCAATGTGTTTCTCCACAACATCCGTTGACACACCGAGGTTAAAACCGAGCTTCTCTAAGATGTCAGCGCTTCCGCTTTTACTGGTAACAGAGCGGTTTCCGTGCTTGGCTACTGGCACCCCGGCGCCCGCCACGACAAAGGCGGCTGTGGTGCTGATGTTGAAGGTTTTCACTCGGTCTCCGCCCGTGCCGCAGGTGTCCACGAGGCGTCCTCTGACCTGTGGATAGATTTGGTGGCAAAATTCCCTCATCACCGCGGCGAGGGCCGAGATTTCGTCGATGGTCTCCCCCTTCATCCTTAGAGCTGTTAGGAACGCGCCAGTCTGTGCCTGTGTGGCGTTGCCAGACATTATCTCTTCCATTATGGCTCTTGACTCGTCGTGGGTTAAATCCACACCTGCGATCAGCTTTTGTACTCCTTCCCTTATCATCCTTCTTCACCTATGCTTCAAGGAAATTCTTTAGAAACATCTTACCCAGCGTGGTCAGTATGGATTCTGGGTGAAACTGGATTCCTTCAATTGTGTGTTCAACGTGACGGACGCCCATGACCTCTCCGTCATCCAGCGACTCCGCCGTGACCTTGAGACAGAGAGGTATTGTTCTTCTGTCTCCGACCAGTGAGTGATAGCGAGCGGCCACGAAGGGGTTCTTTACACCCTTAAAAATTCCCTTGCCGTCGTGTCTTATCAGGCTTGTTTTCCCGTGCATCAGCCTCTTTGCGCGTACGATTTTACCCCCAAAAGTGGAGATGATTCCTTGGTGGCCGAGACACACGCCCAGAGTGGGTACTTCACCGCTCATGTGCTGCAGAATCTCGGAGCATACTCCGAAGTACCGGGCGTCTTCTGGCGTTCCTGGCCCAGGAGAGATAACGATTTTGTCTGGTCTGAGTTTCACGGCTTGTCTCAAGGTTATTTTGTCGTTTCTGTAGACAGAGGGCTTTCCTCCGAGTTCCCCGATGTATTGAACGAGGTTGTAGACGAAGGAGTCGTAGTTGTCGATGACTAGAACCCTCATGGCTAGATTTCCTCCGAGAGTTCTAGGGCTTTCACAAGGGCCTTTGCCTTGTGCTCCGTTTCAAACCACTCCCTCTCCGGAACAGAGTCAGCCACGATGCCAGCCCCGACCTGAATGTAGCACTTACGCCCGTTTGCGACAAGCGTTCTGATAGTTATGGCGAAGTCTGCGTTCCTGTTGTAGGAGAAGTAGCCGACAGCCCCCGCGTAGGGTCCTCTCTTCGTGGGCTCCGACTCTTCAATAATCTCCATTGCCCTAACCTTAGGCGCCCCGGAAACTGTGCCAGCCGGAAAAACAGCCCTTAAGGCGTCATAGCAGTTGCACTCATCTCTGAGCTTGCCGACAACCCTCGAAACTATGTGTTGTACGTGGCTGTACTGGTGGACTTCCATGAACTCCGGAACATGAACGCTTCCAAACTGTGAAACCCTTCCGACGTCGTTTCTAGCCAAATCCACAAGCATCACGTGCTCTGCCCTTTCCTTAGGGTCTGCCAACAACTCCCTTGCAAAAGCTCTGTTTCGGTTTTCGTCGTCCACTCGCGGCCTCGTGCCAGCGATGGGAAAAGTCTCTACAACTCGGTTGTCAACCCTCACGAGCATCTCAGGGCTCGACCCAACGATCTGGCGGTCTCCCATCTTCAGGAAGTACATGTAGGGAGAGGGGTTTATCCGTCGGAGAGCCAAGTAGAAACTTGTCAGATCTCCTTTGACATCAAACTCGTAGCGTTTTGAGAGGACAACCTGAAAGATGTCTCCGGATGCTATGTACTCCTTAGCCCTTCGCACCGATTCCTCGTACCGCTCCTTCTCTATGTTCATCTTGGGACATGTGAAAGACAAAGTCTCTGGATCAGCAGGCTCCTTCATTAAATTCTTCAACTCGTCAAAACGATTTTTGTCTCTGTAATAGTAGAAGACCTCTCCTCTGCCGTGATCAAACACAATGCCGTCGTCAAAAATTCCCACCTCAACATCGGGAAAGTCTAAGTCGTCAACAGCGATGTCGGGGAGTCGCTCCCAGTAACGTACCGCATCGTAGGAAATGAATCCAACGGCTCCTCCAATAAACCTGTGACGTTCGTAGGAACATTCTCTTTCGCCAACTATTCTCTCAACAGCGTCAAGGGGGTCATCGACTTCCATTCTCATCTCCTCGGAGTCTCTATTTTGAAGCGTCATCTCGATGCCTTTTGCTCTGATTGTTAACTGGGGATC
>JAOUMI010000033.1 GCA_029881555.1 Candidatus Bathyarchaeota archaeon
ATAGCGATCAAAAGAGAGTTGGGCTTGCCCCTGGTTTTTCACGTCCACTCAACGGAAAAGGGGCGAACGTTGGGCAACGGATCTGACGTCGTAAGCAACATCGAGCATCGTGGTGGGCAGATGGCGAATATGATCATCACGGTTTCTCATGCTATGAGGGATGAGATGATAGGGCTTGGCTTCCCAAAGGAGAAGATACGAGTCTGTTACAACGGGGTGGACCCAGAGAAATACTCTCTGCAGCAGGTGAGTGAAGAGAGGGTGAGGGAAGTGAGGCAGAGATACGGTCTTGGAGACAACGACTTAATGGCTCTCTTCGTTGGCAGACTCGTTTGGATCAAAGGAGTAGACAGATTGATCAGAGCGTTGCCTAAGGTTTTACAGAAGGTTCCAAACGTCAAACTGGTTGTTGTCGGTCTCGGAGAGATGCGAGAGTACTTGGAAAAGCTGGTTCGAACCCTAAAGCTTCAAGACATTGTGAAATTCCGTTTTGAGTTTGTATCGGAAGAGGAGCGGATCGCCCACTACGCAACGTGCGACGTAGCCGTTTTTCCAAGCCTCTACGAACCCTTCGGAATCGTTGCCTTAGAGGCAATGAGCATGGAAAAGCCAGTGGTGGTGGGAGCCGCGGGCGTTAGCGGGATGAAAGAGAGTGTGGTTCCGAACGGTCCAGATCAATGCGGCTTCCACGTTAACCCAGAAGACCCAGCAGACATCGCTTGGGGAATCATCAATGCGATTCAGGACCCTCAACGAAAAGAGTGGCTTGGCAAAAACGGTAGAAAGTTAGTTCTTCAAAAGTTTAGTTGGGACGTTATCGCCAAGAGAACCGCTGAACTTTATAGAGAGCTTTTAGAATCCAAAAAAACTTAAAAACGGCATCTCGTGACTGTTGTTACTGGCGAAATGTCGTGTCAACAAACGAGTTGCGAAAGGACTATTTGCTAAATCGATGGGTTGTCATTGCGGCAAGGAGGAAGCGCCGACCCACAGACTTCGTGAAAAAAGCAAAAGAAGAAACGGTAGGCGTTTGCCCGCTCTGTCCGGGTAATGAGCACATGACCCCGCCAGCGGTCCTCGTTTACGTTCCCTCCAATGAAGGCATCAGAAGGGAGAAGGATCAAAACGGCTTTCGCCACAAAAACTGGCTAGTACGATGCGTGCCAAATTTGTACCCGGCATTCACTCCTCTAGGCAAAGAAGAGGAGGTGAGGGTCAACGAGAGCCCGGTTCTTGCGAGGGCGACTGGTCATCATGAAGTCCTAGTTGAGTCACCCCGTCACGACGAGCACCCCGGCGTGGCGCGAATTCCACAGCTGGTCCATGTCATCAACGCGTATCTGGACCGACTAAACGAGCTTTCTGCCAAGACTTACGTAAAATATGTTTCCATCTTTAGGAACCACGGGCTAGAAGCGGGCGTCTCTCTCTCCCACGCCCACACCCAACTGATCTCAACTCCCTTTGTTCCAAGGACTCTAAGTGAAGAGCTTGAGGCAAGCAGAAAATATTGGATTGAAAACAAGCGATGCACATTTTGCGAGATTTTGGCAAAGGAGAAGGGCAGTCCTCGATTTATATGGGAAAATAAGAGTTACGTTGCCTTTGCCCCTTGGGCAAGCGTCCATCCCTTAGAGTTTTGGGTTTTCCCCAAAAGCCATCAGTCAGGATTATTGGATGTGTCGCGGACAGAGATAGAGGATTTGGCTGTGGCTTTGAGAGTATGTCTCGGCGGGTTAAGGTCTCTTTTAAATGACCCCCCGTACAACTTTGGTTTTCACATTGCGCTGAACAAAGAGGACAGCGACCACTATCATTGGCACCTAGAAGTTTATCCCAAGTTAACCATTTGGGCTGGCTTTGAGAAGAGCACCGGAATGTTCATAAACGTTGTGCCACCTGAAGACGCTGCCGGAAACCTGAAAGAAGCGGTTCAGAAGGAAACAAAGGGCTTGTAGCAAAGGCTTAACCCTCTAACTGTAGAGGGTAAGCACTTTTCTGATTCCGTTAGGAGTGAGGTAATATCTACCAGCTCCCTCAGCGTCAGTGGGTTGAACGTAGCCAAGTTCAACCAACTTTTGAAGGTGAAGCTCTACCGATGATGTTTCCATGGCGGTCCACTCGCAGATTTCTTGGATGGACAGCGACTTTTCCAACCTAGTTGCACCTATGTTATGTAGCATGCAGAGCAGGCGAAATTCTTCAGGCACTTCCATTGACATTTCGCTACTCCACCTCTTTGTAGACCTCCACGGTTTTCTTAGCAATCCCTTCCCAACTATAAGCCTTTTGTATAATTTCTCGGGCGTTTTCGGTCAGCCACCGCGAATGATCGGGGTCAGACAAAACCCGGTCAACCCCCCAAGCGATCGACTCAGGGTTTCTCGAATAGACAAGAATCCCGTTTCGATCATGCTGTACCACCTCTGCCAACCCTCCGATCTGGCTCGCTACTACCGGAACACCAGCCGCCATCCCCTCAAGGGCAACTATCCCAAAAGGCTCATAAATCGACGGGACAACCAAAACGTCGGCGCTGGTCATGAGCGCTATCACCTCTGAATCTGGAAGGAAACCCGTAAAACGTATTTTCCATCCGTGCCCACTAGACCGCGAGAGATACTCTAAGTGACCCTTTAACCAACCTTCGCCCACAATGACGAATTTTGCTTCTGGATGACGCCAAGCTATTGTGGGAACTGCATGAATTAGGTGTTCAACTCCCTTCTGAGGAACCAAGCGACCCACACAGAGGACAAGTTTCTCGTTGGGACTCACGCCGTAACGCCATCTAACCGACTTTCGGTCAATGGACGCGTGGTATTTTGTCAAGTCGATAGCGTTGGGAATTATCTTGATCTTGTCGCTCGGAAAGTGGAAGTGGTCACAGAGTTCCCCCTTCATGGAACCGCTGGTCACAATAACCTTGCTCGCCTCGTAGGTTGCCCACCACTCCATCCCGTCGATGGCAAACGAGTCAGGATTGTGGAGACCCTGCGCTCGACCAATCTCCGTGCTGTGAACTGTAAGAACCATAGGCTTTTTCACACGATACTTGAAGGAGATGCCAGCCGGAGCCGTTAACCAGTCGTGAACATGAACAACATCAAACTCAACCTGCTGGCTTACGTCTCCCAACCGCTTCTCCAAGAAATGATTAAACAAGAGAGCCCAAGTGAGAAAGTTTGGGTGCCCCAGCTCTGTGACGGTGCGGTAAACCTTAACTCCATAAATCTCCTCGTAACCGGGTGCGCCGGGAAAGTCTAGGGTGAAGACATGCACCTCGTGACCCATATTGGCGAGCGCCCTAGCCAAACCCTCGCAGTGGCGAGCAATCCCTCCCACAATTCTGGGCGGAAACTCCCAGGTCACCATACAGATTCTCATCGAGATGAACCTCGAAAGATTTTGTTCATGGTTTCCGCTCACCTGTTGTTAAGTTCTGCTTCAAAGTTTGACCGGCACCTTCTTCAGTTCCCCGATTCTGGCTTTAACGACATCAACAATTCTTTTACGGAGCTCCTTACCACTCAATTTCTCGTTTGAGATTTCCGCCATTTCGTCCGCTAGCTCCTCGTCTCCGACAACCTGACGAAGCCAACGCTCAAAGTCCCCTCTTTTCGTGTGGAATCGAATGGACTTAAAACTGACGACTTTAAGGATTGAGTAAAACTCGTCTAGGCTGTGAACGGTCCACTCTGAGGGTTGATCAAACTCGTGAAAGAAGGTGAAGCCTCCCCCAGCAGGAAGCCGACGCAGTATCCTTTTCGCCGAGAGTTCAGGTTTCTCCAGTTCCGACATGACTCTGGCCTCGAGGTCGGAGAGAACTCCCGAGTACACGGCGAAAGCTTCGACTGGACTTCCAGAGGGGTTGAAGTAGCAGTGGACGTCCCCTGGGCCTCCGCCCTTGATGCTCATGTAGTAAAGATGGTCGCTAATCTGCAGATAACGCCACAGTCTGAGCAGGTCTTCGTCTTCTGTTGCCTTAACGGTCTGCTCCAACCCCCTCAGAGATTCAAAGCAGAGCGTCTGCATCGGGTTGTCGATCCAAGCACTCGGATCTCTCTCAAGGTCTGCCCAAGAAACCGTGTTAAAATCTTTGACATCAAACTCCCCAACAGGCGTGTGTCTATGGACAACCTCGGATGGTGTATGCCAATCGAGATGATCCCACTTGATCACCTCTCCAGGTAGCCACCTCAAGAAATCGTGAATTCCGCTCTCTGGCCAATGGTGTTCACCAAAGGTTTCGTAATCAACAAAAAGGACGATCACCTGCCCCGAAGTCCCGGCCAACCAGCTGGCATACTTCTTTGCGGTTAATGGCCACTCCTCCCACCAGGTGCAGGAGAAGCGGAATCCTATGTCGTCGGATAGGCGGTAGTTGCGGAGCAGAACACGGAGAGATGAGTCTTTCGCCATGTACACGTAGTTAGGACTCCTCCAACCGAGAATTCTTTCAACGCCCTCCGTGACCGTGGCTTCGTAGCCCAACCCCTCAACTGTCTTCGCAATAGCGTTGTTGTACAGGCACTCGGTGTTCTCCACCACCTTCGGCTCGTAATTGAACAGGTCCTTGACGAGTTGGCGGTGCATCTTGATCTGCTCAACGAACTCTGATCGATCCGTGCCGTAAAGGCTGGCAAGTGAGTGGTAGTATGGTTGATCGAGAAACTCAACGCAGCCGGATTCTGCGAGTTGTTTAAAAGAGTCTAGAAGATCTTGGTTCCAGCGCTCGCACTGCTCGATGAGCACACCTGATATGCCGTAGGCCACCTTAAACTTTTTTCGACCTCTCTTGTGCCTGTCTATTTGTTCCAGAATGATGTTGTTAGACGGGAAGTAACACTTTCGAGCAACCCTTTCGAAAACGTGGCGATTTAGTTTCTGGTTAAAATAGAGCTCAACCAGATCTTTTTTCTTCACTGAGGGTCGACCCTGTAGATCTAAGTGAAAGTTGTGATTCAGCCTAAGCGGCTGGTGAGCCTCAAACATTAGGCAAATATCGGTCACGCACACGCTTCTCCTTCAAGGTTGAACGAACGCTTAGTTTGGAGAGAAAACAAGCATTTATTTAAGTCTTATATTTAATTCTTGTTACTCCCAGATAACTAAACAGAAGAACCTCCTAAGATTTGTCGTTCGCATGGCGGTCTCTTCAACATGACATCTTCCATAAAAGCCCTTAGAGGTTCTGCCACACTCCAAGCCTGCGCTATGCACCCCCGAGGTGTGTGGGGCGGGTCGCCGTCGAATATTTCACTTATCGTACCAAGCCCAGCTTGAAAGGTTTCCTCTTGAAAGAGTGGCTGCAAAAAGGTATTGAAGGCAAAGGCGCGCCAACGCTCCTCATGGTTCTTCAACTTCAAGAAGGCAGTGATGAAAGGACCGAGGAGCCAAGCCCAAACTGTTCCGTTGTGATAGGCTTTGTTGCGGTGGCTCCAATCTCCTAGGTATTTTCCAACGTAGCGCGGGTCGTCCTCTGCCAGGGTTTTCAGCCCGTAGGTGGCGAAAAGTCCTTTCCAAACGGTTTCAACTACCTTCTCCCCCATCGCTTTGTCGAGCATGATAAAGTCTAACGCAACCGCGATCACCTGATTTGGCCTCAAAGACGAAACACCCTGTCCCTCCTGCACCACATCGATTAGAAAGCCTTTCTCTGCGTTCCAAAATTCCTTTATGAAGCTCTTTCTAGTCTTCTCAGCCATGCTAGAATATTTTTTCGCATCCTCTTTTTGGTTGAACCGGGTTGCGAGCAATTCCATAGTTTTTAAGGCGTTATACCACAGCGCTTGAATTTCCACGGCTTTCCCCTTCGGCGTGACGACCCGATCATTCACCGACGTGTCCATCCAAGTCAGTTGGTGACCGTGCGCGATTAAGCCGTCGTCTTCCACGCGTATGTTGTATAGGGTGCCTTGAATGTGGTATTCAACAATAGACCTTAACGCGTCCCATAATTCTACTCGCACGAAGTCAAAGTCCTCAGTGTATTTGAGGTATTGAAGAACCGCGTTGAAGTACCAGAGGGTTGCGTCCACTGTGTTGTAGTTCGGTTTTTCTCCTGCGAGGTCTGGGAACCTGTTGGGAATGATGCCTCTGTGGCAATAGTGTTTAAAGGTCAGTAAGATCTGTTTCGCGTCCTCAAACCTCTCCGTTATCAGTGTTAGTCCCGGTAGAGAAATCAGAGAGTCTCTCCCCCAATCTTCAAACCAGTGATAACCGGCGATCACCGATTTTGTTTTAGTTGACTCTCTGTTCACGATAAAGGAGTCTGTTGCCAAAACCAGCCACTTCAGCCAGTCTTCGATTTTGATGTCACTGTACTGCTCTTGGAACTTTGCGAGCAAGCCCTCTCGGCGCTTTAACTCCTGATCACGCAGAGCATCTATGTCTGTACAAATGAATGAAAGGGTGCTCTTGGCTTCACTCTCTGTTTTTGCCGCTGTCGCAACGACAAA
>JAOUMI010000034.1 GCA_029881555.1 Candidatus Bathyarchaeota archaeon
CTCCCTTATTTCCAGATTGGATTTGGCGGATGTCTTACCCTACGATTTTCTTCCAACTGTCAAGAAATTGGAAAACGATCTCTCTTCGAGGAGAGTTAAGACAAGAGGCATCATTGACATTTCCAGATTGTTGAAGAAAACAAGAAAATTGAAAGCCTTAGCTAAAGAATTCAACGAATTGAAAAGTCTAAAAGTCGAAAAAAACGCTGAATCCATTAACAGGTCTCAGCTTGAAATATGCTCATTGTTGAACAGACAAATGATAGGTACAGGTGACGAGATGAACAAAGACGCTGCCTGGGTCATCGCCGAATGCCTAGACATGCTCGCGAAACTAAAAACTGCAGTGGAAGCATTACGGAATAACAATTTAGAGAAGGCAATCAAGTCGTTGAGCTCTCTCCGAACCATGAGTTGGGGATTAAACGTCAACCTCAAAGTCTACAACCAAACATTCGATTTAATGACAAAACACTCTCGCTACCCCGGAATCTACTCAAATGTAATGGCTGAACTGCTATCTTTGTTAAATAAAAAGAGAAACAAAAAGATCAATGCGTCAGAAGAGTTGTCTTCCATCGAAAAAGAGTTCAACGACAAGCTAGAAAAGGTTAATGCCAAACTGTCCGACCTTGAAGAGAGTGTTGAAAAATCCTCTCACAGACTAGTGCGCGCGAGTTAGTCAGAGGTCTTAAGGCTAAAAACACTTAGAACTTAAAAACCCCCACTCCTTTTTTGTATGAATCTAACCGTTGCGCTTATGCTCTTAATTCTTTAAAAACGTCTCAAATAGGAAAGGTAAGACCAACCAATTCTCCAGACAATAAATAGCTCGATATTAAGTAACCCAATATAGCGCCGCTACAAAGATATGGCAGTCCTGCTTGTGGTTTTCCTTTGATGACTGTTCTCATGAGTGCTATGAAACCAAAAAGTGTACCAAGCATTACTGATAAGGCTATGAGGAGACCGTTACCAGCAATATTATGAAAGGTAGATGCAACCAAAAATCCTGGGATTATGATATCTCCCAATCCCATGAAAAATGCATGCCGTTCTTCGTCATCTCTGAGTTTTTCTTTTAAACTCTTTGTTTCTTTAATTAGAGAATACTCTCTGATTTTTGGTATAACCAATATAATAGGCAATTTAAGATCCAAAACAGTGTCCGCAAGATCAATCATGTGTTTAGTTTTGTACACCGATATTGCATCGTATATCGCTAATCCGATGAGCAAAACAATTACTAAAAAGATGCTCAATGAGATTCCAAATGTCGCAATAGCACCTACTCCTACTATAATGCCGCATACGTCTATTACATACCATTCAGGATACTTGACAAGCGCTATCAGTAGAATAGCTGCGGCTGTTATAGAGAGAAATAACGACCACACTTCTGGAACTACAATAGCCAACAAAGGATAAAACATGAAGAAAGCAAAATACCCAGTTGCTCCTAGAATAATGCCCTGTATTAGTTGTTTCTTCCAAAATTTTGCAATCAACAATATTGCAACCGTAAATAGTACTAATGTCAAAAAGAAGTATACTATGTTCATTGGGTCATTTGGGTTATCAAATACAACCATGTCCGCGGCTTCAAACGGTCTTGTTACGAACAAAGCCAAACCATGGATGAGGACAAATAGACCACCCATCAGAAAAACAGGAAAGAAATCTTTCATTTCTGTTTTTTTATCTTTGTTCATTGTTTTCTAAGAATAACACTTGCCTATTTATAGGGTTTGATCGTTAAGAAAATCGAATGCACATGGCTATCACACTTTATCGAATAGAGTCTCCGCGAACAGATTTTCATTGAACAGAACACTCCAGAGCCTAAAGATAAAAAGATAGGAGATGTCGAGACAAGTAAATCGCGTTCTGAAGACGGCACAGCCTTGTTTGTCAGGACCGATGTCTCGATGAGAATAACCTAAAAAGATCAGCGGAAAAGACATTCAATCTGATTGCTGCAAAGGTTTTTCAAACATATTTAGTAATGGCATCTAAACGTTTTCTGCATATGCTCAAAAACATCTGCTTGTTCCATTGATCGTTCATCTGAGCTTGGTGATCCATGCAGTACAAAATATCGGGCGGTTTGTTCACAGTAGAGATGGAATGACCAAACCTCCCTCGAAACCTCTCTTCTTCTAAGAAAGGTGGCTTGGATGAATGTTGCCTTTAAATGAGTGGAGATAGCTCTGTGCCCGTTTATCTCTAGTTCTTTTCGCTCAACAATATCCATAGACTTCACGCCTCGAGTCTTTTCCACCTTCTCTATGGTTCGCTCCACATGCTCATCGACTGACGCATACTTCTTCTTGGCGTCTTCGAGAACACCCCAAAAAACAAACATTCCATCGCTCTCAGGGGAGTGGAACGCAACTTCTCCTGTCTTTTTCTCGGACTTCGGGTTTAATTTCACTCTCCAATCCTTGGGATATTCCACCTCGAATCCGTAAATTGAGAAGTGATCATATTGCATGCTTAATCTGGGGAATAAATGTTCTTATAATATTTAAGGTTCTTCCAACTAGCCTAGCCGCGCCGCGCATTAAAGGCTAAACTGCCAGAATGTATCTGTAAATTATCTGGAAAAACACATATTCGAAAGCCCTTCATAAATGGAAAGATTTTTTATAAAAGTTTTCTACAACATACATCTATGGAAACTTCAGAGATAAAATTTGGATATAACATATTGTCCCTCTCCGCCTTAGACTCCGTAAGAGCCGGCGTCATGGCAGAGAAACACGGATTCGACTCAGTGTGGGTCCCTGACCACCTCATCGAGGATGGAGCCCTTGTAGACCCTTGGAGCGTCATGGCAGTCATAGGCACCCAGACGAAACATGTCTTCCTATGTACCGGTGTTACCGACACCCAGAGGTGTCACCCAGCCAAGACAGCCCAATCCGTTGCCACCGTCGACGAGCTCAGCCACGGTCGGGCTGGCTTGGGCATCGGTGCAGGTGAAGTTATGAACATCGTCCCTTTTGGCATCCCTTGGGATGATGATCCCCGCGATAGAGCACAGAGGCTGAGGGAAGCAATCGAGGTTATCAAGCTCTTGTGGGGGTCTTCGAAGGAGAAGATGGTAAGTTATGAGGGTAAGTTCTTCTGGTTGAAGAATGCTTGGCTGGACCAGCACTCAACCCAGAAGCCCCATCCACCCGTCTACGTCGGGGCTCTCTCATCTACTCGACTGCTTGAACTCACTGGAGAAATAGGCGACGGCTGGTATTCATGGTTAGTCACTCCTGAAACCTACACTAAACGGCGGGAGAAAATAAAGAGAGCAGCAGAGAGAACTGGGAGGAAACTGGAAGACATAGACACGGTTGCAACAATCTACACAGCGTTCGCAGATGATCCTAGGACCCAGAGGAAACTCACGGAATTGACTAGAATCGAAATCTTGATGTCAGACTACACTGGCTTGAAGAGTTTCGGAGTTAAACTGCCATTACCTGAACGGTACACATATCAGTATGTCTCAGTCACTGAGAGGTACTCACCGGTCCTTGTGGAAATGGCGAGACAGATACCTGAAGAAATATTCAAAAAGTACGCGGCAATCGGCAGTGTCGATGACTGTATCGATTTTATCGAAAGCTTTGTCAAAGTTGGAGCCAAACACATATCCGTCTGTGACTTGATGATTGACGTGAAGGGATTAGCCGGCGTCGAGGAAACCCTCAAAACCTATGGTAGTAAGATTATACCTTACTTCAAGGAGCAGACTCGGAAATAGGAAACGTAACTGTGAGGCTTAATCAACCGCATCTAAATTCACACAGTAGCAACCTTTTCCGCCTTCTCAATAAGAACTTCCTTTTTGTCCACCGGGATGACAACGTTGGCGGCGTACTTGTGACCATCGGCAACGCCAAATCCCCTAGAAGCTTTTATTAACAAATCGACAGCGCTTGGTATCTTTCCTTGATCGATAAGCGTTTTCATGTCCCTTGAGACGCGAACAGAAGCCTTCGCAAGTCCTCCTTCAAGTCTTCCCCAGCCTGGCACTTCTGGCTGCACATTCATGACTCCGAGAATGTACTTGTTAGGCTTGATCAGCCTCCTTTGATAGGACAGGAAGGAACAGAACTGCCCTATGACCTTCGTGCCCATCCCCCTGTACACGTCTACAGCGTCAAACCACTGGATGTGATCGGTTTCCCTCAACCGCTCGCGGTAAAGCCTCGCCAGAATACGCTTGTTCGCCTCCTTCCTCCTCCCCTCCAACTCCCTGATTTTCCGTCTAATCTCGTCAGTTATTCCTTCCAAGCAGGCTTTGATCCCGAGTTCTGGGCCTCCTTCATAGTAGCCCGTGGCTCCCAAAATCTGGAGCTTGGAGAAAAGGTTTCCGAAGCTGATCCCGAGCTTCACAGACTTCGTTTTCTTTCCCTCAACCCTAACAACTCCGTTTTCAACAGCCTCATCTAGCACAACCTTGTTTAGGCCTATGAATCCGCTTGGAATCTCACAGCTTCCTACTAGCGCCAGATAGGAAAGATCCTTGTTGCGTTCGCTCAGAGCCTTTGCAAACAGGTAGCAGCAGGTGGCGCCGGAGAAGTCGTTTTCTCCGCGAAAGCCATAATGCTCCAGATTAAGGTCGTAAACCCGTGGGTCGCTTGCTGGCATGGGATCGTGATGGTCCAGAATAATGACTAGGTTTCGGCTGGAGTTGCGTTCAGAGATGAAGTCGGCGTGGGAAGAGCCTATATCCACATAGAAGATGACCTGACCCTCACCTTGATGCAGGCTCTCAACAACCTCCGGGTAAACTTTCTCTAAACAAAACATTCTAGCCCCGTATCCTTCCCGCTCCAATGCCGCCTTAGTAACCGCAGCCGAGCAAAGGCCATCTGCATCATCGTGATGAACCAAAACGATCTTCACAGGCTTCGTTTGCCTCAACGCGGAGATTGCTGCTTCTACCTTTTTCTCAAACTCTTCGTAGCTCATAACAACCCCAACATAAAAAGTTGTGGAGCTACTTAAAATCTAAGCGGACGCCATGCTGAAGCAGAGCTGGTTTTCTGAGACGTTTGACGGGGGACTGCATTAGTCTCTTTGCCCGCTTTCTGTGATTGTGAAGTTCATGTTGCGAGTATCGCAAATAATATATGAGTTGAGCTATAATGTTCGCCGAGGTGGGCTGCATGAGGAACATTGTGATTAATGGCTTGAAGCAAACTCCCCTAGAACAGCAAGGGTTGGAGATCGTTGAAAGGAAGGGTCTAGGTCACCCAGACTCCATATGCGACGCCATCATGGACCGGATTTCCGTGAGGCTTTCCAAAGAATACTTAGAGAAGTTTGGGATGATAATGCACCATAACGCCGACAAGTCCATGTTGGTCGCCGGAGAAGTTGAAACGAGATTCGGCGGAGGAATCGTGAAGGAGCCTATGCTCCTCATATTGGGTGACCGAGCGACCTTTGAAGTTGAAGGAGTTAGGGTACCTGTAGAGGAGATCGCTGTCCAGACAGCTAGAGAATGGTTCAAGGAAAACCTCAGGTTTGTTGATCCGGAAAAACACGTGAGATATCAGGTGGAGTTGAAGCCTGGATCAGTGGAACTTATGGACATTTTCAAGAGGAAGGGGAGGGTTCTCGGCGCCAACGACACCTCGGCGGCAGTGGGATACGCACCCATGACCAAGACAGAGACAATTGTTCTAGAAGCCGAGCGGTACATGAACTCCGAGGATTTCAAAAAAGAGTTTCCGGAGTCGGGTGAAGACGTGAAGGTGATGGGACTTAGAAGGGGCAACGAGTTGCGCCTCACCGTCTCCATGGCGTTTGTCGATCAATTCGTGGAGAGCGAGAGAGACTACTTCAAGAAAAAGGCTGAGATCCATCAGGAGATTGAGAATTTTGTGAAAGAAAAGGCAGAGTTCAAAAGGATTGTGGTGAAATTGAACACGCTAGATGTGAAGGGAAGGGGCATAGGCGGGGTGTATCTAACCGTGCTGGGCACCAGTGCGGACAGTGCAGACTCTGGTCAGGTTGGGAGGGGAAATCGCGTCAACGGAGTTATCTCCTTGAACAGACCTCTCTGCTCTGAAGCGGCAGCTGGAAAGAACCCGATGAGTCACGTTGGAAAGATCTACAACCTCCTTACGCATAGGATCGCTAACCAGATATACGAAAAGGTGGCGGGAATGGAGGAGGTCTACATATGGTTGCTGAGTCAAATAGGCAAACCTATTGATCAGCCTGCGATCGCCGCTGCTCAGGTTGTTATGAGAAAGGGGAATCATATAGAAGACGCCAAGAGAGAAATTGAGGAAGTTATAAACTTTGAATTGGAAAACATAGGCAGGTTCTGCATGGACCTAGCCCACGGAAAAATCCCTATCTGCTAA
>JAOUMI010000035.1 GCA_029881555.1 Candidatus Bathyarchaeota archaeon
GGAGTTTTCGTGACTTTCGGTTTCATGCGAAGATCCAAGTACGAGGAATTGCAACGAGAAAGAGACAAGATAAATAAAGAAGTGAAAGGTCTGACACAGGAAATAGGGGCGCTGAGAAAAGAAGTTGAGAAGTTAACCGAAGATAGAGAAAAATCGAGACACAGAATACAGAAACTCAAAAAGGAAACAAGCAGCCTACGCGCCCAGAATGTGGAACTGGCAGACTCTGTAGAAATCCTCACAAAGGAGAGAGAAGTACTACGGAAGACCATTCGACGACTCGAACGGGCAACAAGAAAAACACGCGGAAAAAGAACCCGACCTTTAACCTGATGAAACCCTCTTTTAGTTGGTTTAAATGGAGCCCCGAGCGGGATTTGAACCCGCGACCTACAGCTCTCTTTTGACCTTATACAAGGCTGTTGCTTGAGCCCTCTCATCTCTAGCCGCTGAGCCACCGGGGCATCTTTCCACATCCTTCGAGTTTGTTCCTTGTCTTTTAAAAGTTTGGTGCCGGGGGCGGGATTCGAACTCGCGACTTCTGGGCACGGCCCCATCGTTTGCTCTCCAGATTATGAGTCTGGCGCCCAAACCAGGCTAGGCTACCCCGGCAATCCACACACCCATAACTTCGCAAACCACAAATTTAACCATTTACATACGACAGGAAGTGCTGGTAGAAATTATGATAAAGGGGGAAATGGACACCGATATATAGAGAAAGGGCAACACATAATGAAGAAAAAGAGGAATGAAGAAACCGAAATCCTTGTTCCAGCAGATATGCGCATCGTAAAGAAGGGTGAGAGTAAAGAACCGAAAATGTCGAAAGTGAAAAAATTTTTCAGAAGAATGTCGCGATTATCATATAACTTTCTTTATAGCTTCGTGTTGCGTTTTTTCAAGATCGTGAATCGAGGGGTTAGGCCAAGCTACTCAGCTCTCGTCCTTTGGGCCATGAAGCGTGAAACTTCAGAGCACGTTAAGTTTTTGATCAAAGTGTTCAAGTGGGTAGTCTTTCCCGCAAGCATTCTTTATGTTTGTGCGGGTTTCTGTTTCTTTGGGGAAAACGCTTTGGACTCTATGTTCTTGGGAATGTTGATCTTCCTCTACAGCAACTTCCTTCCAGACCTACCCTCTATCTACAGAAAGAAGAAAGAGAACAGTAGAAACGAAGATTTATTGTGGGAGGAGAAGTATGCTCTTCTTCTGTTTGCTCCCGTGTTTATTGCGGCTTTTCTCTGTGGGGTACGGTTAAGATGGAAGACAGCCGAAACGTTCCATAACTTCAAATCGCTGACAATTTATACAGCGTTTCTTTTTGTATTGGGCTTTTTTGCATTTGTAGACTTTCCAATCTTAATCGGAGATATAACCGAGATTCTTTCTCTCCCATTCTACGGTCTGATAGGGTACTTGACTCATCTGAAGGTTGACAAAGTCTGGTAAGGGAAGGCATCCCCAAACAACCTTTTTCAACATTCTTTTTCCAAGAAGCCTCGGTTTGCGCCTGTTTTCGTCAAAACTCTTATCAAATATCTTCACCCTCTAACGAGCCTTTGAACCCCAGTTTTCCCACCAACATAAACAACGTCCGCAATGCCAACAAACAACCCAGTTTCAAGAACACCAGGAACCAGCTTGAGCTTCACATCTAACTCGCTTAGAAAATCAACTGGACCAAAATCAACATCCACAACGAAGTTGCCGTTGTCCGTCACGACCGGCCCAACCTTTCCCTTCCCTTCCCGCAAAACAGGCTTTCCACCCAACTCCCGCACCTTTACCATAACAATCGGCAGAGCGAAAGGCAGAACCTCCAAGGGTATCGAGTGGTTCACCCCCAACTTTTCCACAAGCTTTGTTTCGTCCGCCACTATCACGAACTGTTTCGCCGCCGAGGCAACTATCTTCTCTCTCGTCAACGCTCCGCCCATGCCCTTGATCAGGTTCAACTCCCTATCAATCTGATCCGCCCCGTCGATCGCAAGGTCCAGCAGAGGATGCTCATCCAGCGTTGTCAGAGGGATGCCACAGCTCACAGCCAGCATCAACGCCTGATGAGAGGTAGGCACCCCTAAAACCCGCAGGTCTCCCTGTCGAACTCGTTCCCCTATCTCCTGGACGGCGTAGGCAGCCGTGGTTCCGCTGCCCAATCCAACAACAAAACCTTCCCGAACGTGTTTTACCGCTTCTAGAGCCGCCCTCTTTTTTGCGTCAACTCTCCAGTCCACGCTTTCACGCCTCAACCTCGATCTGTCCCAGCCTCTCCAAAACCTTCTCCACCTCGGCCCTAATCTCTTCAATCCTCTTCTCAGCCGCGGTTTTCTTTGGTGGGGGGCGCTTGGGAACTCTTCTCCTTTCTTTGGGAGGCGCAGTCACTGGCGTAGCCTTGGGTGGGACAGGCGTCTCCACTAGCGGCTTGACTTTGAGGTGAGTTCTTAAGTCGCCGATTTTTGTGTTGACTTCGTCGAAGCGTTCGCTGAACATCTTAACGAGGTCATCCTGCATCGTCTCTAACTCGCGTAGCGACACCACTGACTCGCTTCGTGAGATGGTGTCTCTGATTTTCATCATCCTCTCCTTGTATCTGTGCGCTAGGCGTTCCCGCTCTTCCTCAGTTATTTTTCCTTCGGCTTGAGCCTCGTAGAACTGGCGAAGAGCTTCACTGAGAGCCTCTCTTTCAATGTCAAGCGTTCTAAGTTGTTCTTGGGCTCTCTTGGCTTCTTCAGGTGCCACGGTGCGCTCTGTCTTTAAAGGCCACTTCTCCTCGACTTCCAGTTTCACTGAGGGCTCTTTTTTTCCTCTAGCCCTAATTGCGAGGAACAGAAATAAGGAAGTTAAAACCGCAGCCACGGAAATGATCAAGTGTGGCCAGGGCCAATCCCCAAAATTCACTGCGGTCCCCTCGTCTTGTCATTGTTTGTTCTTTTGTGGTATATAAAGCTAATAGGATGGAGCCCCGGGCGGGATTCGAACCCGCGACCTCCGCCTCTTTGGGTGTTTACCAAGGCGATGCCCTAACCAGCTGGGCCACCGAGGCTTTTCCTCTAGCCAGAATTATTATCAAGAGCACAGATTTTAAAGGGTTTCGAAGTGTTTCATCTTTTAGAGTAACGCTTAATTTTGGCTTGTCTTCTATGAAGGTGTGGCGGGGGTGTCCGAGTTAGGTCAAAGGAGACAGGCTTAGGACCTGTTGGCGTAGGCCTGCGTGGGTTCAAGTCCCACCCCCCGCACCAGTATGTTTAAATGCGGCGTGCACAATCAAGTCCAACTGAGCGTTGTCATAATTCTCGTAAGTTTGAGCGCAGTTCTTTTGTCGCGCTTTTCAGAACTCTCTCAAAAAATTCCACTGCTTTTTCGAATTTTTTCAGCGTAGTCTGCAAACGATTGATTTCAACCTGTTCTTTTCCTTTTGATTTCAGGACACTCACTTTTCGCATCAAATTCTTCATTTCTTCCCTTTGCGCTTCGTAAACTTTTATCATTGTCTCCAAACTGTTGGCAAGCATTTCAGAGAAGTCGACGCTCACGTGGAACACAAAATGTTTCATGGAGGCATCCTTGTGTTTGTGGACGATTCCCATCCTAACCATCTGATCTAAGGTTCTACTCACAGAAGAGATAGAATATCCCGTTAGATCCGAAATTTCCTTGTGGCTCAATTCGCGTCCCTCAAGGAGAAAGACGGCCATAATTCTGCCTAAAATTGCGGGTTGACCTTTAGCACGCACCATATCTTCATAAATCCGGACAAATTCAGCCTTGATTTCCTGAAGTGAACTCATGTGTTAACATAGCAAAGGAAAGACTTATATATCTTTCTACAATTATGGTGATTTGCAAAAATATGAAAATTACGGGATTTCTGAAAATACGGGTAGGAGGGGCGAAGCAACGAATCAAGAAAAGGCGATAGAAATAAACAACCTCACAAAAATGTACGGAAATCACGTAGGTGTCAAAGACTTAAGCCTCACAGTTCACAAGGGAGAAATAATGGGCTTTCTCGGACCCAACGGGGCAGGAAAAACGACCACGATACGATGTTGTCTCGCACTGATTGCAAAAACAGCAGGTGAGATAACCATATTCGGATTGGATTCCCACAGAGATGCCGTCGCAATACGAAAAAAGACCGGATATCTGCCCGGCGATTTTGGTCTAATCCCCTCAGTTAAGGTCAGATCTTATCTGAAGTATCTGCTCTCGTTAAATGGTTGCAGCTCCACGAAAAAAATGCTATCATTGGCGGAGCGACTTCAGCTTGACTTGGACAGGAAAACAAACGAGCTTTCCAAGGGCAACAAGCTGAAGGTGGGAATCGTTCAGTCATTGATGACAGATGAAGACCTTATCATTATGGACGAGCCATCAGGGCTTGACCCGCTCATGCAACAGGAATTCTATCGCATTCTGCGCCAAGAGAAAAAACATGGAAAAACCGTCTTCATGTCCTCACACAATTTGGCAGAAGTTGAATCAGTCTGCGACAGGGTTGCCATCATCAGAAAAGGGCAACTAGTAGTTGTAGAGGACATACAGGTATTGCAGGAAAAGACAGGAAAGGTGCTTGAGGTTGAATTCAGAGATCCTTTCAACATCAATGAGTTCAAGTTTGACGGCGTAAGCAGTATACGCCAAGACAATGGCAGGCTTATTCTGACTATACATGAGAATCTTGACAACGTCATCAAAGCCGTTTCAAATCATCAGATACTAAACATGAATCTGAAAACCTATAGTCTGGAGCAATTGTTCTTGAAGTATTATGCGGAGGAAGAAGTTGATGAAAGGGGTGATGCGTGATGTTTGGTAGAATTGCATTTATGGAACTCAGAACTGGGTGGAAAGGTCTTCTCATTTTTGGCCTACTTGTCTTAATCGTTTCGGCTGGCATCCCGATGATTTTTCCCACGTACCGAGATTCCTTAATTGAAGAAATGGAGGGGGCAAGCAAGGTGCACTTGGAGCTTCCCGATGAGCAAGGAGGCATGATTACCCTTTCATGGGAACCACTGGAGACTGCAACCAGCTACATGGTGCTGGAGGACAATCGTTCGAGCATGGTGACGCCGAATATTAAGTACATGGGCAATGAGACCAGCATTACTTTTGAAAAGGATTTTGAGGAGAAAAGGTACTATGCGGTCATGGCTGTATTAGACGAAACGTCAGATCCTGTGTTAATTGGCATCACTGCAACAGAGAAGGGCGAAGATCCCTTTCAAGAACTATTAAAGAACCCTGCCTATGCAGGCTTTACTGGCGGAAGAAACATCAGCATGCTTGAAGTCAAGGGATTCGTAGCCCTAGAGTATTACGGCTGGGCGTGGATGCTTACAGGGTTGTTCATTGCCTATTTGTCTGTATCTCTCATTGCAAGTGATTTCGAGAACAAACGTATGGATGTGATGTTCTCGGCACCAATATCCCGTAGACGTTATCTCTTGGAGAAATTCACTGCCATGAGTGTCATCGCCCTGTTCATAGTCTTAGTACAAATCGCAGGGCTCACTTCGGGACTGGCAAGCATCAATGCGCTCAATGAATTTTCTGCCAATGCAGTGTTGCTCTCACTGATAGGCTCCCTGCCCTTCCTCATGGTCATAGCGGCAGTTGGAATAGCTACTGCCATCTTCTCCCAGAAAGTAAGGACCGGCATGGGCATAACGTTTGCATTTGTCTTTGCGGAGTTTTTCTTGTACACCTTTGGCGGCTTCTCCAAGAGTCTTGAATGGATGAAAACTATCAGCATCTTCAAATACTGGGACTACTTTTCTGTCATCATTGACGATCTGTTCAAAACAGGAGACTTCCTTATTTTGACTCTACTGGCGATTGTGTTAATCATCGCCGCCATACGAGTCTTTCAAAAGAAGGACATACCGACGTAAGCGCGCTCCGAAAATGCTTCAACAAAAAGGAGGGAGTTTGCGGGAGGTATCCCCAGCAGGGCGTGGGTTCAAATCCCAGTAACATCAGAGATCCGTGCTAGAATAGGATGTCTTCACTAATCTTGATTCGACCGTTTTCGATAGGTATCCCTTCCTTCTCCACGAGTTCCCTTCTAGTTTTGGCTCTTTTTTCCTCTCCTCCAAATCTACCGTCAGATCTAACGACACGATGACAAGGAACAACAGGGTGAAGTGGATTCTTTTTTAATGCGTTGGCAACCGCCCGATAAGCACGTGGTCTGCCGACCTTCTCCGCTATCCTCTTGTATGTGCTGATTTTTCCTTTATGCTCT
>JAOUMI010000036.1 GCA_029881555.1 Candidatus Bathyarchaeota archaeon
CTTACCGTAATCTCGCTCCTTCTTAGGTTTCTGTTTCACCAAGCTAACTCACCGCTACGTGATTTCCACTCCAAACTCGTCCTTCATGAACAAGGTCGCCTCATCACGTGTCAGTAGATGGCCTAACCCAATCTTAGACCTAGCGTGACGTCGCCGCTTGACGCGGTATCCTGGTCTGCCGAGGGTGACCGAAACGTCCATGCCGTGTATACCAAGCTCTGGCACGTACTTAGTGCCCGGTATTTCAATGTGTTCTTTGATGCCAAAGGAAAAGTTGCCGTAACGATCAAAACGATCCTTTGAAAGCTTGTTGTCAACGGCTTGAAAGACCTTCTTCAGAAAAACGTTGGCCTTTTCCCCTCGAAGAGTCACGAGACAAGCGATGGGCTCGCCCTTCCTGATGCCAAAATCCCGTATAGTTTGTTTAGCCTTTCGCTTACAGGGTCTCTGTTGCGTCAGTTCTTCCAGGACCGTTGCCGCCTTTTCAAGGGGCTCTCCAGACTTCCCCACAGACATGTTCACGGTTACCTTTTCGATTCTAGGTTTGAGCATAGGATTTTTTTGCCACCTCTCACGTGTTTCCTCCTCAGACAAATCATGCAGCCTCCGGCAGAGATATGTAGGGCTCGGTGTCGCCGACGACGAAGACAAAATCTAGGGTCGTTTGAAAACGTTTCCCTTTGGCGCCCTCAATGGTGACGAGTTGTTTTCTACGCTTTTGGCCTGGTCTTTCTTCGAGGGCAACGATCTTGCCGTGTCTGCCCGCGTTCTTACCTCCAATAATTATCGCTGAAGTGCCTTCAGCTAACTTCGTGTGTCCAATAATCTCTTGATCAGGAACGCTCATCTTTAAGGTGTCCATTAGGTGGTAAACGTCTTCTTCAGGCTTTTTAGGGTCCTTCACCCGAATCAACACGTTTCTTCCATCATGAAGATTGAGTTGTATGTGTCCTCCGTCGACGACCGTTTTGCTTTCAACTCGACAGAGTTTGAATCCTGCCTCCTCCTTTTCAATTGGATGGAGAGTAAGTCCTTTTTCAGAGGGCAGGATTCGATATGTCTTCCCCGCGTCTGGTATGGAGATGACATCCATCAAGCCTGCTGGAAACAGCTCATCCCTCTGAACTTTCCCGTCTACCATTATCTTTTCTTGAGAAATTATTGCCTTGGCTTCCCTTCGTGTCTTGGCGAAACCAAGTATGTCGCGGATGGCAAGCGCAAGTGGTATACAATTGGAGGTTGGGTGAGGGCCCGGCTTGGGTTTAAATGTCCAAACAAACTCTTTTCGGTGAATGGGCCAGAATTTTGGCGCGGGTTTTCGCTTTAAATGTTTCTTTGCACCTTTTTTCCCCAAATTTACGCTCCTCCAGATTCCGTGGCTGTTTTTCGTGTTCTCTTCTTTCTTTTCTTTTTAGGAGGTTCTGGTTCTGCTTCTTCTTTCACAATTTCTTCTTCGGTTAATTTAGCTTTCTCGGCGACGCCGCCCTTCCGCTTCAAAATCTCTTTGCGCCATTTGTCGTCGAGATTGAGACGAATAATCATAACCTTAGATGGATGAATCGGAATGAGTGTGGTGCTTCCATCCACCTTCTCTCGTGTCGCTCCTTCAACAAAGATTCTGTACTCTTTTCGGTCAACCCTAGTGACCTTCCCCTCAAATCCCTTGTAGTCTCCTCTCATAACTCGAACGTTGTCACCTGTTCTCACCGGAATTGAATTGGTGTTGTGGGACGATTTCAACTTCGGTGAAAGCGATGCGGAAAATCGCCTGTATCTCCTATGCAGCGGAGCCTGATACAGTTTTTTTCGCTGTTTTCTGGGTTTGGTTGTTTTCACGTCTTTCGCCTCCTACACGATGATGCTTGAGGCACTTGCTATCCTGGGCCATCGCTCAGCCGCCTCCTTTGCCACGGGTCCTCGAATCTCTGAGCCACGCATTTCACCTTCTGGGGTAATTATTACGGCTGCGTTATCTTCGAATTGAACCCATGTTCCGTCGGCGCGTCGATAAGGCTTTCTCTGGCGGACCACGACTGCCTGAAATATTTTTTTCCTCATGTCGGGTATTCCCTTCCTCACCGAAACAACGATCATCTCTCCTACAGCCGCTGAGGGGACACGCCGCAGTCGCCCCTTGTATCCCATAACCTGAATGATCCTCAACGCTCTAGCCCCTGTGTTGTCGGTGCATTTTACAATGGAACCGACGGGTAAGCCTTTCGAGGTTTTTGGCCTCTGTCCTAATACTCCTCTGGCCATTAGGGCGCCTCTTCTAGCTCTTGCCGCCACCTCGTTTTTCCTCCAATTTTTCCACCACCGAGAAGGATACTGTTTTGCTTATGGGGCGGCACTCCGCTATCTTCACCCGGTCGCCTTCTTTGGCGTTTATGCAGGGTGGGTTGTGGGCGGGTATGTGGCTATGCCTTCGCTCGTAGCGTTTGAACTTTGGCATGTAGTTCAAGTAATCACGCCGTACAACAGCGGTTTTGTCCATCTTTGCGCTGATGACTATTCCTTCCAGCATGCGTCCTCTGATGGAGAGGGTTCCGTGGAAGGGACAGTTTCGATCTTCACAGGTTTTTTTGGGTTTTTTAAGAGAAAGAGCGCTCATTTACCATCGTCTCCTGAGTCTCTTCTTGACTCGGTCTTCAGGCCGCCCGACAATGGCTTTTCCGTTGATCTCCACGGTTGTTCCGCTAGGCATGGTGAAGTGAAAGACGGCTGTGTTCTTCACAATGGTTTTGTTCTTGTTTCTGTGCGTTATTACGATGGTGTTACGTGTTTCGTTGATTACTCTCCCTTCGATGCCCACATAGTTGGGATGCGAGCTCTTGACAACTTTGGCGTTTAGTCCGATGAGCTCAGATTGGAGGATGGCTGGTGTGAGCTTCACTTTTTCTCCCTCATTGGGCGGCTCTCTTCGTTTTCGATAGTGAGAATACGGGCAATTGCCTTGCGAAGTTCTCGCACTCGAGCAGGATTCTCTACAGCCCCTCCAGCTTTAACTAGTGTTTTCATTCTTAAAAGCTCGGTTCGCAGCTCCATAAGCTTTTTTGCGCGGTCCTCGGAAGACATCGCTCGAATGTCTTTTGTTCTCAGGATTGGCATGTTATTTTTCAGCCCCCTCGGTCTCCTCGGTCTTTGTTTCGACTGTCTCTGTTGTTTCAGCAGTTTCAGTCGCCTTAGCTACTTCCTCTTCTAGAGCTTCTTCAACTATCTGAATTTGATCTGGAAATTTTGCATCTGGGGGCATTATTCGCACTTTTACTCCGAGGACACCTGGTTTCATCTGGACGTGTAACTCAGCTTTTCTAAGGTATTTCATAGGGGGGTCTCCGCTTTTCGGTAGATAGCCCGCGCGAAACTTTTCGTATCGAGCTCGATCGGTTCGCAGTTTTCCGCTGATGATGATTTCGGCGCCTAGTGCCCCAGCCTCCATGACTCGGTTTAACGCCCAATAGCCGGCTCTTCGGTAGTGAACGCCCCGCTTCAAGGCTGAAGTTACACGCGCCGCTATAACGTACGCGTTGAGTTCTGGAATTTCGATTTCAGCCACAGAAATCTGTGGGTTCGGTAGCTGGAACTTTTCTTCCAGATGTTCTGCGAGTTGTTTTATGGTTTCTCCGCCTCGTCCGATGACCATGCCTGGGCGCATGGTGTAGATTACTATGTGGGTGCCGAGTGGGGTTTTTGTGATGTCCACGCCGCCGTATCCTGCTCTTTCAAATTCGTTTCGTAGGAACTCGTCAATTTCGGCTTTTTTCACAGACTCTTCTATGAAGTGTTTGATCACTGACATTAGGTTTCCTCCGTTTGTTCTAGAACCAGCTCTACGTGGCAGAGAGTTTCAAAGCGGGGTGAAGTCCTGCCGAAGGCTCTTTGGATGTATCTCTTAATTTTCATGCCTGGGTATGCGGATGCGTGGATGATTCGAAGTCTTTCTATGTCGAGGCCTTTGTGTTCGGCGTTTGCCTCGGCGCTTTCTAGCACCTCCAAAACTTTTTGTGCTGCTTTGACTGGGTATCTGCCTGCGTAGGCTTTTTGTAGTCCGTGTCGGTGTCCCACCTTTTTTGTGTGTCTACGGAAGGGCACTGGCTTTTTCTTTAAGATGACTTGGTGAAGAAAGTTTCTTGCTTGGTCGAGTTTCATTCCTTTTATGGTGTTGCAGACTTCTCTGGCTGATTTATGGGATACTCTGAGCTCGCGTCCGCTGGCTTTCGCGGTTTTTTCAGGGTCTAATTCCAGCACCGAGTATCCCCATTCTGGCATCGTGGATTTCTCCAACTGGCAATCAACAAAAAGGCTGGGGGTTTATATGCTTTTTTATATACCTTTGATACTGCGTTGTCTACGTTCACAGAGGTGAAAGCTGAACCGAGCGTTGAAGCGGTTCTAAACGCTGTAAGAAAGGGGCGTGTAAAGGCAAAATTAACAAGGCAGATTTAAACGTTTAAAAGGCTCCAAAACCAATTCTGGTGGAGAAATCGTCGAATCCTATCAAATAATGGACGGTGAACATGATACCATTAAAAATACGGTTCCTCGGAGGTACAAGGGAGATCGGAAGAATAGCGATAGCTCTTAAAACGGAGAAGACTCAGCTGTTGTTAGACTACGGTATCCTGATGGGTCGCCCACCCGGTTTTCCTATGCACGTTCCACCCAAAGAGGTGAATGCTATTGTTCTGTGCCACAGTCATCTAGATCATTCAGGCGCTGTCCCGATTTTTCACATTCAAGAGAAGAAAGCCGTCTACGGAACCCAACTATCTTTTGATATAGCTGAATTGTTGATTTCAGATCTGATCCATTTGACGGGTTACTACCTCCCCTACGAATACCTTGAGTTGCGCTCTATGATGAGAAGTTGCGTTCATCTCGACTACAGAAAGAAACAAACCTTAGGAGACATGGACTTCCAGCTCCTGGACGCCGGGCACATACCAGGAAGCGCCCAAGCTTTAATAGAGGCGAACGGAAAGAGACTGCTGTACACAAGCGATTACAACCCCAACGATACCTGTCTTCTCAGTGGTGCGGACGGAGACTACGGAAGGCTCGACGCTTTGATCATCGAAAGCACCTACGCTGATGAGGATCATCGCGACAGAGAAACCTTGGAAAAGGAATTTGTGGAGCACATCAACGATGTGGTGGAGAGGGGTGGAACCGTTCTGGTTCCCGCCTTCAGCGTGGGTCGATCACAGGAAATAGCTTGCATACTCGCCGCCCATCATTTTGAGCATCCTGTCACAATGGATGGGATGGCTCGCAAAGTCAATCGGATAATGATGAATCACACCGCGTACCTGAGGGATTCAAAGCTGTTCAGGGATGCTATGCACTCTACGACTTGGGTTGAGGGATGGAAAGACCGCAGGGTGGCGGCTCAGAAGCCGGGTGCAATTATATCTCCTGCAGGGATGTTGAAGGGTGGTCCAGCCGCCTTCTACATACAGAAATTAGGTAAAAGACGGGACAACGCTGTTTTCCTCGTTAGCTTTCAGATTCCTGGAACGCCCGGTCGGGAACTGCTGGAGAAGGGAAGATGCGTAATTGACGGCAAGATGCGCAAGATAAAGGCTACGGTTGAACACTTCGATTTTTCTTCTCACGGTGGATCCAGCCAACTTCAAGAAACGGTGAAGAAGGTGGAGGGAAACCCCGCGGTGTACGTCGTGCACGGAGCCGAGGGAAACTGCGAAAAATTCGCGAGGTGGGTGAACGAAGAAACAGGACTCAAGGCAGTTGCTCCGAAAGCCGGAGATACCTACACTGTCTGAGGAAACGCAATGAAATTAGCGGTTCTGCGCATCGGAACTGTGGACATGGATGTGGTGAGTGAAGTTCAAAACAGTTTATGCAGGGTCTTTCCCGAAGTTGATTTCGTCATTCTAGAGGACACGATGCCTGTTCCTCAGGATGCATACGACGCGAGGAGACAGCAATACTATTCTAGTAGGGTTTTGGCGGAGCTGAGCAGTTGTGTTCTATCGTCTGATGTGGACCGTGTTTTGGGCGTAACCGCGGTTGATCTTTACGTGCCGCGTCTCAACTATGTTTTCGGGGAGGCTCAGTGTCCGGGGAGAGTGGCTATCATATCGTTGTATAGGCTTAAGCCTGAGTTTTATGGGCAACCAGCCGATAGAGAGCT
>JAOUMI010000037.1 GCA_029881555.1 Candidatus Bathyarchaeota archaeon
CACCGTGGTGGCGCCTGGAATAAATAAATATGGCGGTTGTGCTTGTTCGTGCAATTCTTACTCCTCCAGTTCCATGGAACAATGTGCTGAGACACTATTAAATTTAACCTTTATAGATGTTTACTATAAAAGTGAAGCGCATGTTTCACCTTCGTTGAGTCAGAATTCATAAAACATATTATTTTTAGAAAACACGTTTCATGAAGTGATTGAAGGAGAAATCGTGAAAATGAAGTCTTCTGTAGATTACGATGAAGAGGTTCAAATCCCTGCGATACCTCCGCCTGAAATAAAACGTCCCCGCCTGCATAAATGGCACGTCATAGCCGTGGTTCTGGTGTTAGTCATTGTTGCTCAGGGAGTTCTCCACCTTAATTCGAGCTTGGAGTATAACTTGTTGAGGTTAAAACACAACTCTTTAACTCACGAATACGATGCGCTGGAAACACAAAACGTTCTGTTTCAATCAGAATATGACCAACTGAGACATCGGATCAACCAGCGCAGTCAACATAACAACGCCTCCAACTTCATTACACCATACAACTCGTCCGTAGAACAAATCGTCACCGAGATAACTGGCGGCTGGAGTGACCCGTCAAATTGGGACGAATTCTGGGAAGACGTGAAAGCCATGTACAATTGGGTAATAAACCAAATTGAGTACAGATACGACGGCCTCTTCCCAACACTTCCAACTGAGTTGTCAGGAAACACTGAGTACCACGATGAAATGTGGCAGTTCCCAAACGAGACGTTAAGCCTTGGGAAAGGAGACTGCGAGGACATGGCTATCTTACTGTGCTCCATGATACTGCGCTTCACCGAAGGGGAACATTGGACGGAATGCATCACGCTAGCGAATTCAAACAAAGGGCACATGGGTGTGCAGATACCTGTTGGAGAGAACGAACTGACGATACTTGATCCCGCGGGTCACTACTTCACGTCCGATGACACTGGAAACCTAGTCAGTAAAAATGTTTCAGTAGAGATCAACAACTGGCTTGAACACTGGAAGTCTGAATTAGGCCGCGACGCTTACGTCAGCGGAGTCTTTGCGAACTATCTCGACGAAACATTCTCTTCGACAAGCGAGTACATCTTATGGATGTCCACCAGACGGGAAGACTGAGGATGGACAAAGATTAAGTCCTCGTATGCGATATCCACATTGAGTCTCTGGATGGAAGAAGCCATGGTGAAGCGCGGACTTTTCGTGGGAAGGTTCCAGCCCTTTCACATGGGCCACCTAAAGGCTGTCAAGGAAATCCTGAAAAAGCTTGATGAACTGGTGATCGTGGTAGGTAGCTCACAGTACAGTCACAGAACGGACAACCCATTCACAGCAGGCGAACGCGTCACTATGATCCGTAGAGCCCTAGAGGAAGAAAGAATCTCGCCTTCGCGATACTGGATTGTTCCAGTGCCCGACGTGCACGTACACATTACTTGGGTTGCCCAAGTCATAGGCTACACACCAAAATTCACTGTAGTGTACACAAATGACCCGCTTACCCGCCGACTTTTCATCGAAGCCAGCTACGAGGTTAGACCGGTGCCTTTCCACAAGCGAGAGCTTTACTCAGCCACCGAGATACGAAAAAGAATGTTGAATGGAAAAAATTGGGAGGAACTACTTCCAAGCAGTGTGGTTCAGTTTATCAAAGAGATTGATGGTGTGGAGCGGCTGCGGGACCTAGCCAAAACCGACATCATCTAACTCTTTGGCAAGATTGGTTAGGGTGAAGCGAAATTGTTCAAACTTACGTCCACAAAAGCGTTAATCGGCATAAACTTAGCGGTTTACGCATTCACATCGGTGGTTGGCGGCAATTTCCTTTACACAAATCGTGAAATCCTTATAATTTTGGGGCAAGATAACAGGTTCGTTATGAGTGGTGGATTGTGGCAACTCTTTACAGCCATGTTTATTCATGTTGATCTGCTTCATTTTCTTGGCAACATGCTTTTTCTTTTTATATTCGGTGTTAGAGGTGAGGAGCTGTTTAGCGAGAAAGAGTTTTTCTTCATCTATTTTGCGGGTGGACTGTGTGGCAACTTGTTGACTCTGTTGATGGGTCCCTCAACGGTTTCAGCTGGGGCTTCAGGTGCAATATTTGGAATGTTAGGTGCGTGTGTGATGTATCTAGGGCAAACGCTGGGACAATCAATCATGGGCGCATTAATGTTTTCATTTTTCCTTTTATTGATAACCTCTGGTAGACAGGTTAATCTTTTTGCGCATTTCGGTGGACTGGCAGCTGGACTGGCAATTGGCTACGCATTGGCGAAAAGCCGAAAATTAGCCGAGGCCAGTCTAGACTTGATCTCACCTTAAGACTTAATAAATGATGACGCGCATTCCTTGTTATTTGTTCCACTTTGCAGGGAGAGTAACCTTAGCTTGGAAACGAAAAAGAGCCTCATAATGTTGCCCGGACCCACTAACCTCTCAGATCGAGTTATGCAAGCTATGACAAAACCCATAATCAGTCACAGAGAACCGGAATTTCACGCTCTACACCAGAGCATACTGAACAATCTACGGTACGTTTTCCAAACAAAAAACGACGTTTTCGTGCTGACATCTTCAGGCACAGGTGGAGTTTACTGCGCCATCAGTAACATAGTTAACCCCAACGACAAGGTAATCATCCCGGTTTTCGGCGTGTTCAGCCAGAGAATGAAGGAAAAAATTGTTCGCTGCGGCGGGAAGCCTGTGGAGTTGCCGCTGAAGTGGGGTGAGGCTCCCACAGCAGAGCAGATAGAGCATATCGTGGAGAAAGAAGGGGACGTGAAGGCTATAGCTCTAATGTACAACGAGACGTCCACAGGTGTCACCGTGCGCGACCTCCCCAAAATCGGGAGAATAGCTAGGGAAAACAACCTCATCCTCGTGGTGGACGCGATTTCCGTGCTGGGAGGAGACCGTCTACCCGTGGACGAGTGGGGCATAGACGTCTGCGTTGTAGGAAGTCAGAAGTGCCTAGCCTGCCCGCCAGGGTTAGCAATGGTTTCCGTGAGCGACCGAGCTTGGGAAGTCATAGAAAAAACGGCGGCTAGACCCTACTATTTCGACCTGGTTAAGATGAAGGAGTTCAGCGCAAAAAATGAAACTCCATACACTCCGGCAGTGCCGCTTTTCTACGCGTTAGACGAAGCCCTAAAGATGATACGTGAGGAGGGACTGGAGAAACGGTTTAAACGACACTCAACCTGCGCCAGAGCATTCTACAAGGCTGTGGAAGCATTAAAACTGAAGCCCTTCCCAAACGAAAAGGTTCGTTCCAACACTGTTATCGCCGTCAACATGCCCGCTGGGGTGAATAACACAGAGCTTCGAAAGATCATGAGGGAACAACACAAGGTCTCGGTGGCTGGGGGCCAGAGCAAGCTCAAGGAATCAATTATAAGGATCGGATGCTTGGGAATCATCTCTGAAAAAGAAACCATTCCGACCATCGAAGCCCTCGAAGACGCATTGAGTGCTCTTCAGTATCCTGTGCAGGTCGGAACCGGAGTCGAGGCAGCGCGACGAGTCTTCCACTCATAATCTACCCTCCGTTTTGGAGCCGAATCGTCGCATACTGATTTTCGGAGGAGAAACATTGTATTGGTTTAAGAGATAGTTTCCGTCATTGATATCTTGGCTACTCTCATCGGGGTGGTTCCTTGCAACAGAGCGAAACTGTGCCCTTGACACAGCTTCTGGATGAAAGACACGGCAGGGTCATATGCTACCCGAGGTATGATCTGAGGGAGCTGAGGCGCCGCGTCAAGGAGCTGAAGAAGCTTGGTGTTAAGGCGGTAGAGTTTGCTGGAGGGAAAACTGCTTTTGATGTGCCCGTTTTGGGCAAGGGTTGCGTTGGCATTGTTATTGTTGCCCTTACTGATCGGGGAAAAGTTGCGCTGAAGGTTCGGAGGGTGGACGCGGACCGAGCTGGGATGCAGCGTGAAGCAGAACTGTTGAGGAGGGCGAACGCCGTTGGCGTTGGACCGCGTCTGCTGGGCACCACTAAAAATTTCATTCTGATGGAGTTTGTTGAAGGAACATTGCTTCCTCAATGGGTTGAAATGCTTGAAGGAAGAGGAACGAGGTCTAGGATTCGACGGGTCTTACGAGAAGTTTTGGAGCAGTGCTGGAGACTGGACGAGTCGGGTCTGGATCACGGGGAGCTAAGCAGAGCTCCAAAACATGTTATAGTAGACTCAAGCGACAACCCATGCCTAGTGGACTTCGAAACAGCCAGTCTCCACCGAAGAGTTTCCAACGTAACCTCCATCTGCCAATATCTTTTCATAGGAAGCCAAGCCGCAAAAACGATAAAAAAGAAAATCGGCGAAATCAACCGAGAAGAGCTGATCAGAGCCTTAAGGACCTACAAACAACAGCGCACACGAGAAAACTTCGAAAAAACCTTGGGTGTGTGCGGGCTTCGCAACGTTTAGAAGGAAAAACTGCAAAGTTTGTTATGGCTAGTTAAGGATCGGGGGCGTATTCAGAATGGCTGTTCTAAAAAATAGTATTATTAGAGGATAGTTTACATTTGAGATCGTCGGTGATGGAGTTGACGTCGCAAACTCTAAGGTTGAGGTCCCTAATTGTGGCGATAGTTTTCGGAGTCGTTTTATCGACGGCTACGGGGCTTATTGAGACATGGCAGCCGGAATTTAGCATAATGGAATACAAATATTACGGTTACCCTCTAGTCTGGCGAGTGACTGCTTTAAACGGGCCCACTGAATATACATGGACTAGCCTTGTGATAGACGCCGCATTTTGGATCGTGATTTCTTTCTTGGCCTTTATTATCTTGGAGAAAATCTTTAAGCCAGCCTCGTCATCTACGGATGCCGTTGCAACCTGAAGCAGTCGTTGCTGTCACTTAAACGCGCGCGCAAACCTTTCAGAAAGAAAAAGCTGTTATATTCGAGACCTGCTGTTCAATAATTTGAGGTAGCGGATCAAGTCTATTGGGGTCGTGGTCCAGTTTGGTCTAAGATTCGCGCCTGGGGCGTGCGAGGTCCGGGGTTCAAATCCCCGCGACCCCACCAAGAGAGTCAGGTAGCGAGAACATTCATTAGTTTATGTACACAGAAGGACATATTCCCTGTTTATAGATAGGTCGAATATTTTGTTATACTTTTATATAAATAGTGGAACTACGTTATTACATGGTCTAAAAGAGAGAGGAGGATGATCTTGTCAAATACCACTAGTTATTTCAAATTCATGGGGACGCTCTTTATTAGCCTCTTACTTCTGAAAAACTTGTCTTTCATGCCCGCCAATGCGCTGTCAGCGTCTATCGTCCTCAACCCCGAGGAAGGCGTGTCAACCATCACCATTGAGGGGTTGGGCTTCAACCCTAATTCGATCATCAACGTCTACTGGGACGATGAGCATCTTCCGACTGTTCCACTTCACGTTTTCACAGATGAGAATGGCACGTTTACATGCATTATTAGTGCCTATGACCAGACTGGCGTAGGAGTTCATGAGGTGAAGGCTGTGGATGCTAATGGCAACGTTGCGCTGGCAACTTTCACTGTGACAGACATCAAGGGATACCAAGGGGAGCAAGGGCCTCCTGGTACTGCTGCGGAAGGCATATCACTGGGATACTTGGCTGGATTGTTTCTCCTAGCAGCAGCAATCGGTGGCCTGATAGGCATCTTCTCAGGTAAGGGCTATCGAGGTAAACGGGAACCTGATGCCGAAGCGACGTCCAAGGGCGTCGAGCCGTTACAGTAGGTAGTCCTGTGGGGTTGAGTCAATGAGGTTGGGTCTGGACATACGTTGGTGGAGGAGATTACTCTTTGCGTTGTCCTTTATCTTCCTAATCGTTTTAGGGTTATCATATTCACCTAGTCCTGTAAACGCATCTACCCAATCTCCCCCCGAAGACTGGTGGGTCGACGGCTGGGTCCACGTTCACACCGATTTAGATCAATGTGGTACAGATGATTTTCGCGATATCTGTGAAATCTGGTTGAAGTACGACGCGAATTATCTATACATTAAAGTCAGTACAATTGAAAAGCCCGGATGGGATGGGCCCGACTATCGGAATGCGAGATATAGCTGGTATTTTGACGTAGATCAATCGACAGACCCTGCA
>JAOUMI010000038.1 GCA_029881555.1 Candidatus Bathyarchaeota archaeon
AGAATGTGCTATCACAATGAGACGGCAAGTTTCGGCGAATGCATCTCAAAAAGAAAAAAGAGGGGTTTTGCGGGGGATATCTCCACGACTAAGAGTTTCGATGCTTCAACTAACCGAGCTTTTACCTCAACAAAACGCCACGCCACGCGAAAGCATAATACGCTCCGTACGCTGTGTCGGAGAAACATTTTAACAACAAGACGTTTCAAGATTCAAACCGCTTTTTCAACAAGGGAAGCCAGTCTATAATTATCAGGGCCAGCATCGGTAGGATCACCAGTATCCCGGCCGGAGTTCGCATTAGGAAGGTGATGAAACCTACCAGCGGTACCCGCAAACTTACAACTTTACCAACCAAGTAATCTTGCGGGACCTCCCAGCTGTCCGGCCCAGGATTTGCATCTCCCTTTGTCTTGAAATACAAAATGTTTTCCCTAGAAAACTTGTCTATGGCTCTGTGTACGATAAGGTCGTTCGAATCACGCCACCCTTTAGGTCTGAAAAACACGATGATATCGCCCTCAGGATCCGAAGCCGCATTGATCTCATCCGGGTCTAACCCTTGAACCACAATAAGGTCGCCGACTCTTAAGGTGGGTTCCATGCTTCCAGACGCGACCCCACACAACGGGTACTCAGTCCTCAAACCCGCTCTCAAGCCAAACCAGAAAACAAAAACACTGATTACGAGGATAAGTAACAGGATAGCGCTCTTCACGTAGTCACTCTTGAGCATCTCCTTCAGTCTCACCGGCTCCACCTTTTACAGCAAAGAACAACCATTATATATTAAAAACTTACCGCTTCATTACACAAAAAGAGGGGATATGCAGAGCGCCTTCACGTGACACAGCTTTATCAAGGGCTATTAGACCTTTTTACCTGCGGTTCCCATTTTTGCCTTGTCAACAACCCCCCTAAAGCTTCTTCCACTCGAGGGGCATTTGAACATGCCAAAGATCGTAACGGTTATTCGCATCTCTTTGTCTGGATACGGAGCGACAAGCTCCCGTGTTTTGTAAGGCTTCTCCACCGTTTCTCCGCAAGAGGGGACAGGCGTTTTGCACTCGCTTCTTCTGCATGCTGGTCGTCTAATGGTGCTCGCGTCTAAATCTTTCGCTTCTCTAGAACTTTCCTGAAGGCCCCGCATTTAGAGCAGTCAAAAAGGCCTATCGTCAACTCAACTCTCTTGCCAGCTTTGTCTGGGCGACCCGCCATCTTCCATGTTTTCCTTGGGTTGGCAACATTGCCTCCGCATTTCGGACAGTTAGCCATATATTTTCCTCCATTTTCGTAACCATGTTTAAAGGATAATGAATAAAAAACTTTCCATACATACAGTGCAAAACCGTAAAAAATAGACACAATTCTGTTTAAACTTCAACCGAGATTCAAGTAAATCATTAAGGTTCAATGACGTGATGCGAATGATCTAAACGGATGCGAAAGAAGGAAACTGATAGAAAGACACACATGACCTAGTGAACCGTTATCTTCCAAAACGCTTTTACACACGCTTCCTCAGTATTTCCTTAGCTCTGGACAGGTTAGCCTTGATGGAACCTCCAAAGAACGCCTTCAAGATGCTCGTTAAACCCATTCGCAGGCTGATCGAGCAGAAGGGATTCGAGGCACCAACCGAGCCTCAAGAGAAAACCATACCCAAAATCCTCGAGGGAAAAAACGTTCTCCTTATATCGCCGACGGCCACCGGAAAAACTGAGGCAGCAGTTCTTCCCGTTCTTCACATGCTACTTCAAACGCCTGAAAGACGTCGAGGAATCAAGATTCTCTACATAACCCCGCTGAAAGCCCTGAATCGAGACCTACTAGAGCGCCTCGAATTGTGGTGTAACCATCTAGACGTGAGGCTGGCGGTGAGACACGGCGACACCGACACCAGAGAGCGCACAAGACAGGCTCGAAGCCCACCCGACATGCTGATCACCACACCCGAAACCCTGCAAGCTGTGTTGCCTGGCAGGTTGATGCGTCAACACCTTCAAGAGGTCAGATGGGTGATCGTCGACGAGGTCCACGAGATGGCGGACAGCAAGCGGGGAAGTCAGTTGTCGCTGGCTCTGGAGAGGCTTCGATGGGTCACCGGCAAAGATTTTCAGGTAATCGGTTTGTCAGCCACGATCGGCAGTCCTGAGAAGGTTGCCCAGTTTCTCGTGGGCAAAGAGCGAAAGGTGGAAATCGTGAGGGTGCCCGTGGCAAGGCTTATGGAGTTGGAGATTCTTTTCCCTCAGCCCAGCTCCGAAGACTACGAGCTCGCCTCAGCGCTCTTCACCCATCCCGAGGTTGCCACCCGGCTCCGCATCATTCGCCAGTTTATTGAAAAACAAAAATCAGTTCTTCTATTCACAAACACGCGCTCCGCCTCTGAGGTTTTAGCCAGTCGATTCAAGGTTTGGGACATCGACTTTCCAGTATCCATTCACCACGGATCTCTAGCCAAACCGTCAAGGATAGCGGCTGAACGGGGACTAAAAAACGGTGAACTGAAGGGGCTTGTCTGCACCAGTTCGCTGGAGCTAGGCATCGATGTTGGAAGGATAGACCTGGTAATACAGTACATGAGCCCCCGACAGGTTACACGCCTCATTCAACGCGTTGGAAGAAGCGGACACAGAATCGGACGCATCGCCAAGGGACTCATCGTCACCATGGACTCCGACGACACCCTAGAGGCCATGGTCATCGCCCGCATGGCGTACAGAGAAGAATTGGAGCCCGTCACTATTCCACCAAAACCCTATGACGTCCTAGCCCACCAGATCATAGGGCTATTAATGAAGAAAAAGCGCTGGTACTTCTATGAGATTTATGATCTGTTCAAGAACGCATACCCCTATGCCGATCTCACCTTGGAAGACATTGAAAGGGTTTTAACTTACATGCACTCCCGCTTCCCCAGACTAGCGTGGGTCTCGTTTGAAGACATGCTCGCCATAAAGCCCCGCCGAACCAAGGCCATGTACGAATATTACTTCGGAAACCTTTCCATGATCCCCAACGAAAAAAAGTACCTTGTTGTAGATGAGACGTCGGAATCCGCTGTGGGCATACTAGATGAGGCCTTTATGGCAGAATACGGAAAACCAGGCGTCAAATTCATCATCCGAGGAAGCCCCTGGAGAATCATAAACGTATCCAGCGACCACGTTTACGTGAAATCGGTTGACGACCCAACCGGAGCCATCCCAAGCTGGGTTGGGGAGGAGATCCCGGTTCCTTTTGAAGTCGCTCAGGAGGTCGGGTGGATCAGAGGCTTTGTTGAAGAACAAATGAGGAGCGGAGTTACCCCTGAAGAAGCCGCAGCTCAGTTAGCTGAGAAGTATCCAGCAAACAAGGATGCAGTCCTACGCGCGATGCTGGAAACCGTTGAGCAAGTTGGCAAGGGCTACCTAGTCCCAACTGATAAACGGATAGTAATTGAGGACTGGGAAGACTTCGTTATCATCCACGCTAACTTCGGATCCCTAACAAATCGCGCTTTAGCTCAGTTAGTCGGTCACATCTTGTCTGAACAAACCGGATACACCGTTACGGTGCAGCACGATCCGTATCGCATCTTCATTCAAACCATGGGTGCCGCCAACGCCGACTACATCGTGGCACGGTTTGATGAGATGAAGAAGTGGCCTGATTCGGTTATTCGGGACAAACTCATCGGGGCTACCGTGAAGACGGGAATTTTCAAACGACGAATGGTTCATGTAGCTCGAAGGTTCGGCGCCCTCAAAAAATGGGTCGACTTTAGCCGTGTTAGTCTCCGAAGCCTGATCAAAAGTTTTGAGGACACGGCCATATACGACGAGGCTCTCAAGGAAACCTTCACGAAGGACTTAGACCTACAGAACACGATTCAGGTTCTTAACGGGATTAGAAACGGCGAGTTTGAGGTTCGAAAGCTGGAAACCGAAGGGGTTACCACCCCAATCGCACGCGTGGGCCTAGAAAGAGCCAGCATGAAAACAGACCTCATCGCTCCGGAGAGGATGCGGCTCATACTCATAGAGTCAGCAAAAGCACGCTTACTCAATGAGACCCGCACCTTTGTTTGCACCAACTGTTGGGACTACATTAAGATGATCCGCATAAAGGACCTACCCAACAAACCCGAGTGCCCCAAATGTGGGTCCCCAGCCCTCGGCGTACTCCGCCAAGAAGAAGACGAGGCTGGGTCACTGGTAGAGAAGAAGGGTGAAAGACTGACCAAAATTGAACAAAAATGGCATGGATGGGCTCTGGAAACGGCGCAACTGATGGCCAAGCATGGAAAGCCAGCTGCCGTGGCCCTGTCCGGAAGGAGGCTGAAGTCCTCTGAGGCGAATGAAATTCTTCGGAAAGAGAGAGAACTCACAGACCGCTTTTTTGAACTGCTGATAGAAGCCGAGAAGAAGGCTTTGAAGAGAAGATTCTGGTAGTGTGTTTCTGCAATCATGCGTTTACTCTTGAAATTGAACGGTCAATGTACACAACCGGTATGAATAGCTAAAAGTTAGATTGCCAGTAGTTATGTTGAATTCTCAAAGTATAAAAGAGGGATCCACAGTTAGTTGAATGCACCATCGTCGTGGAGAGAAAAAATTGGAGTTAAGCCGCAAAAAGATGCGGGAAAACACTCTGGGCCGATTCAAATTCATCAAGACCTGCGTCTTGGCTAGAGAACTCTGTCTGCTCGTGCGCACCAATCGAGTGGTGTTTAACGTAAAAGACGCCCACAACTGCTGTGCATACATCGCTACGTTGTGCAGAGAGGCGGGTTGCAAGGAGCCGAGCGATCTCTGCAGCAAGGCCGCTGAAGCGGTGCTCGCAAGTGAAGAGAGATATCTTGAAATCTGCGGGCAGAGCTGCTTGAAGTGCGGAGAATCTAGGCGGCCAGTGGACACCCGGAAACCAAATAGAAACACCTACGTGGCATAACAATTCTGATTTTGCAAACGAGGACGAAAACCATAAATACGTCCATCTATTTTGACCTTAGATTCGAAAAAGAAATAAGCATGTGCTGGGGAACTGAGGGTAAAATAGAAGCTTAGGAGGCTAGAGTTTGTATATTGCGCCGTACGTTTCCTCACCACTTCCAGTGGTTCGTCGAATGCTTATTCTCTCCGAACTGAAGCCCGGCGAGCTGATCTACGACTTGGGCTCGGGAGACGGAAGAATAGTCATCACGGCCGCCAAAGAGTTCGGAGCTAGGGCGGTGGGGGTGGAGCTGAGGGAAGACCTAGTTAAGCAGGCTCATGAGAAGGTTTCCGAGCTTAATCTAAACGGCAAGGTCAAAATCGTTCAAAGAGACATGTTCAATGTGGATTTGAGTCCGGCGGACGTGGTCACCCTCTACCTTACAACCAGTGCAAACGAGAAGGTCAAGCCGAAGCTGGAGTCAGAGCTTAGGGAAGGAGCACGAGTTGTGTGTCACGACTATGAGATTCTCGGGTGGAAACCCGATAGGGTTGATAAGTTTTGTGAAAACCCGAGGCTTGGGTATCCATCCCATACGATATACGTTTATAAGAAATGAACGAGGCCTAACTTTCTGACCGCAAGCTCGTTAAAGTCTTCTGTATTCTTGTTTAAGTTACTACATGAACACTCAGCGTCTAGGAGGAAAGAAACCCTACTAGATGAATTTCACTCCCGCACTTGCATTGGATTATCAGCTCTTCTAATGATTCTTTTCTAAATTTTGTTTCCATAATGGTGTAGACGTTTTCTGTTTCATCATCGGGGGAAATGGTGGTTCCACAGTTTGGGCAGGGAAAGGCGCCGTCTCCTTCGATTTTGGTTAAATCGACCTTGTATACCAGAGGACGTTTCATTCTTTTTCCCTCGCTTATAGAGTGGTTTCGTGTATTTTTGGGTTTTAATAATAACTTTTATGAACGCTGAGTCTGTTTTGAGGCTCCATAATTTTGTCTTATCTGATTTCACGCTTTCATGCTCATGTATATCATAACCGAACAGTG
>JAOUMI010000001.1 GCA_029881555.1 Candidatus Bathyarchaeota archaeon
GTTACCTTCGTCGCCAGGTGAAGAGAAGCATCAATGTTCTCTGGATTGAAACAGAATCCGCCAAGGCTCTTCTTCATTATATCGTAATAGACAATATATAGACTTTCGACATGACGTTTTAATATGCCGATTCAGAACATTAACACGGAGGCAAACAAATGACACACGACGAAGTTCGTTGGCAAATCGTCAGGGCACTTCTAGATGAATTTCCGCCCCTGAAGGAAAAGGTGAAAGCATACCTAAAGGACTGAACTTTGAGTTTGCGTCGCCGCCAAGGCTAGATAACCAACCACAATCTATAGTTTTCCAACTTTTCTCACTCAAATTTTCAAGCACTTTTACCGCCATGGCTGGATGTCTGAAACATACTGAAATTATTGAGTGTAAATTCATAAATGATTAATAGAGAATTGACTATGTTTACAACTGGAGTTTAACCTTGGCTAAGATTACACCTACACCTGAGAAAGTGCCTAGAAGGAAGACTGTTGTTTATAAAACTCTAGTAGATCCCGCCGCGATAAAGATCGCTGGGGAGAAAATGAAAGCCAGATTGTTCACCAAACTCTGGGTTTGTAAGCCTAAACCCGAAGAAATACAAAATGTGTCCGTCAAGAAACACTACAAGTCGTATTTTCTGGTTGAGGGAGACTACACCATCGACTACTATCGAAAGCGTTACTACACGCTTAACATCGACGAAAAAGTCCAAGAGGTCGTCATACTCGAAAAAACGCTTAAGCCAGATCTACCAAAAAAAATCACAAAGACCCCTTACAAGACGGTAACCCTTGACGGCGAAGAACGCCTGCTCCACAAAAATAGAGCTTGTCTCATTCTGGACAAAGCTGGACATGAGGTTGATCCAAAAAGAGTGCCCTCCGCCCCCTCTGAGGAACACCCAGAGAAGGCGTTAGCTAACCTTAAAGAAAACATGGAAAAGCTAAAAGCAGCCCCAAACAAGGATGTTGATGTCCTCCGATCTAAGATAGTTAAGAGACCTCCAGACGTAAAACGAGTCGTTCAAGAGTTGTTTAACGTATCTGAACGTTCAGTGATCTACACACCGTTTTACAAACTCACGTTTAAGAATGCGAGAACGGGAAAGGTGAAAACCGTTAAAATCGACGGCGTCACTGGCATAGCGATCTCGTAGCAATTGCTTAAATTGAAGAAAATTTCCCACGAAAATCAGAGGTTGAAAATGCTTTCAATGGTTGGCGTAGCCGGTAACCAAGCGTTTGCTGTACACAAACTTACCACGCTGATTTTGTCAAGTAAATCAGCGAGTTCCTCTTAACGTTTTTCTCCTCCTTCTCTAAGAGGACTCTAATTTCGTCATAGCTTTTGAGGTATTCAATGCCCTTGTGGGTTGTTTTGTAGATTGTTTTTTGATTTGTCTTTATGATTTTGAGGAGGCCTAGTTCAAGAAGGAGGGATAAGTATTCTCTTAGTTGTGCGAAGCTTAGGTTTGCTTTGTACATGATCTGGGTTTTGAGGGTGCCGTCTCTAGCTACTACCAAAACCTCTGCCATTATGTGTAGGCGATCTCTGCGTTTACGCGTGTTCGTCCACTCTGTTTCGATCAACCCAAATCCTCGCTAAGCTTGTTCTATAATATTCGTCTATAGGATTAATGAAGATCAATACCTAAAAGGAGTGTTCCTAAGGGGAAAATATTCTAAGACACGGAATATTGTTGTAAGCAAGGCTAAGTTGACATGGGAGACTTGGATGCGCTTTTTTTCTAGTGTTAACTTTTCTTGATTATTTGAGCGGTCAAGGTGTACTCATATTTTGTTGAGCCATCGACCACGTAAAAGGTGTGAATTGACTCTTTTTTGCTATGGAGAATAGGTTTGTCTAGGCTGTAGGCCACTTTGACGAGGTCTTCCAGAGTCTTCATCGTTACAGTTGCTTTTCTCCCCTCGTAGGATGGTTCTTTAGCCTCCGCGATGATTTCTTCGTATGAAGCAATTATTTTCTCTAATGGTTTTTCTGGTTTTGTGGGTTTGGTTCTTATGAAAGCCCATGTTATGTATGCTAGTCCGGTGAGTGCTGGCAGCAATATTGCATAGGAGGCGTATCTTTGGTTTGTTACCCATTGTTGGTATATTGTTTCGGTTTTAGTGATTCCGCCGGTTTTTGTGTGGTCCAAGTTTTCTATTATGATGATGTCTCCTTGGGCAGAGCCGCTTTGGAACGTTATAGTTAGGGTTGGGTTGAGAGGTTCGTTGATGGTGCCTGCGTCTGTTTCAGACACTGTGTGGATTTGAGGTTTAACGTTTAGGTTGAATGTTGATGAGCTGGTTCCGGTGTCTTCGTCTATGACGCTGACGAGCCCCTTAACTTCGGCGATGTTGATGTGGAGGGTAGTTGTAAAGCCTCCGGTGTTTCCGGTGAAGTTGGTAGTGTTGCTTGCGGTTGCTTCAAGGTTCTTTACCCATTTTCCGGGTGACTCTAGTTCTCTGTTGACGAGGTATTCTATTGTTGTGTTGGTGGTGCGGCTGCTTAAGAACGTGTAGGAGAAGGTGATGTTTATGTGCTCTATGACTCGGGTGTAGAGGGTTCCCTCGCCCAGTTTTAGGGTGGTTTGATTGTAAAGGTTGTTGGGCTTCAGTTTTGCGATGTAATCGTATCTTCCCCTGTGTTCGTAAGCGCACAATGTTGTAGTTATTGCTTCTTCGGTGGGGAGCTGATGCGTGAAATATATCGTAACTATTGAGGCTACGCTGAGGAGTGCGAAAAGAACGAGTAGCGCGGTGAGCCTGGTTCTAGCCATAGTGAACCCTCAAGATCATCGCATTTCTATGGTGGGCATGTTCAGAATATAGGTTTAACTGGTATTTATATCCAGTGACTCTATGAGAAGTTGTGTTCCAAGTTGAATATTTTAAATTTAGGAGCTGACTAGATGGCTAGGTCGTCGACTATTTCTATGTACAATTTGATGTCTTTTCCTATAGCTGAATCTGGCAAGTTTCCTTTGCAGTGTATCCATATCCATATGACAACTTTCTCGCCTGGATACGCGACAAAAGGTGTAGGTGTGGGGACCTCTGTTGGAAAGTTTACGGTGCCATCTAACTTAAGTTGGTTATCTACCATTACGTTGCCCCATACTTCGAGTTTGCCGTAGCCTGTTTCCTCAGGATAGGGACCGTAAATATAGGTTTTGTTTTCAAAATATTCTATGAAGCCGTTTGGATCTTCATAGCTGTACACTGGGGGCTTTACATTGGCTGGTAGAGTTCCTTGATTCTGGGTTACTAGTCCAATCCAGACAAACCAGCATTCCTTTACGTTTGTGCAGTGAAGTTGAAGAGTATGTTCGTCGGGGGATACCTGATATTCTATTTCTGAATATTTCTCGACTTCTTTGGAGGTGAGGACCTTCTCGGATTTAATTGATATGAGGAGATGAGCAATTTTTACGCTACCCTCTATTTGTATGGTGTCTGCCCAGTGGGCGTAGGCGAATCCAACAATTGACAAGGTGATGGCCAACACCATGAAAAGTGCGTAGATTTTGGCTGTTTTCATTTTTAAGCCACCTCATACGTTATTTTTACTTGGAAAAAGTATGTTTGACATTCCTGAGCATTCTGGGTTATGTGAACAGCGATTTCAGCTTGTAGCTTGACTGGTTCAACATCAGGGGTTAAGGGATCGTCGTTAGCCCAAAGGTATTTGCATACGAGGTCTGGTGTTATAGTTATGTTGAGTATTGGTTTGCCCCCAGCGTCTACGAGGGCCTTTAGATTGGGGTCCCATGTGAGAACGCCATCAGGGTCGGATATTTCCGTCTCGTTAATGTGAAGCTTCAGAGTTCCGAGGTTCTCAAGTGTGAAGTTACAGTGGACCTTGTAGCTTGGGTAGGCGTTCGTGATTGTAATGGTAAGCGTCTTGTATCCTTGTTTCCCTGTGTCGATGTCTGTTACGTGGTCAGTGTAGTTGCATTCGGGTTTTCCTACGTCTTTGTTTAGGTACTCGCCTGGGAACAATTGACCTGTCACCGGGTCCGTGTAGTATTCTGTGCATATTAGAGGCTCTACGAAACCCATGTTGAGGTCGCCAAATTCCATTGTGCAGTCGACCACAATTATGTCGTTCCACTGGGCGTAGACGAAGCCGGATATGCTCATTGCTATGATGACGCAGGTGAAGAGTATCAGGGCTTTTTCTTTCATTTTTTCACCAGCCTCTTTTTCTCTGCCAGTACCTGTGCGGTCGGCTTTTGATTGTGCGAATTACATAAATTGAAGTCATAATTATGACGGCGCTCAGAGTCGCGTATGCTAGTATAGCGCTAGTTGAGAAGAATGACCAGATGTTAGCGATAGTTGTTCTGAAGTATATGGGTATCCAGCCTAGTTTTGGTATTATGAAGACAAGTTTTCCTCTAATTTGAGCCGCGAGTATGGGATCTGTATCTGGTTGTAGGTTGTCGTCTCCTTTGGTTACGAAGGAACTTATGCCACCTTCATGCTGGATTTCGACGATTCTGTGCAGAGTCATTTCTCCATCCTGCCAGTATTGGATAATGTCTCCGACTTGAATGCTGGATGGATCGGTTGATATGACTAAGGCTATGTCACCGGTGTCTACGGTTGGTCTCATGCTTCCGCTGAGAGGTATGGTTATGTAGAACCCTAGAAGTCCTGTTGAGCCCCATACCATTAACACACAGAGTATAGATACGATTGTCCAGCCTCGTATCGATGGTTTTCTGGTTTTGGCAAATCTGCGAAGTTTTTTGGTTTGGGTGAATATACCAATTTTCTTCAGGAGTGTTGGTGGCAGGGCGACTTGATTAATGGTTATGAAGCCTATCGTTGGAATCATGACGCCTATGAGGGCTTCGAAACCCCATGGAAGATCTGGTAGAATAGGGGAGAACCATTGGAAGGCTTGAAGAAGCCCACGGTATGCTATGGAGGCTGTAGGACCTCCGAGGAGAACTAGGTAGGAGGCCAGAAGGTTTTCGGCTACTATCGGCAAGAAGCTGGCACCTAAGAAATCGGCTAATCTGAGGGGTTCGTTAGCGGTTAGAAGAGTTAGGAACCCAAACACAGATACGTTTATGAACGTGTATAGAAAGGTTACCAGCCCGAGAGTTAAGAATGGTTTTTTCTTGGCGAAGTTTTTCATGAGGTATGCTCTGGAGAGTTCGGTGCCGAGGAGGGTTGAAAGGACGAGCATTAGATTGATCATCAAACTTGTTGGTGTAAACGAGATGGGACTTTTGCCGAAGCTATTGATTAGGCCGGCGTCTATGAGGGCAAATATTTGGAAGACGGCTATGAGTACCGCCATGAAAAATATTCGCTTGTTAAACCAAGATTGCATCTTTTTCAAGCCACATATCCATAGAGTTGTTAGGGCTAGGAGACCCCAGCAGATGGAGGGTAAGGCGTAGGCCATTAGCCCTCCCGGATGAAATATGGCCAAAACTGTGTAAACGGTTAAGAGTAACGCAAGGACTGCGTAAGCGTTACGGGACATACTTTTCAACTACTCACTTATTGTGGGATCAAAAAGGGGAAATAAAGGGGATTTTGTTCTGTGAAATCTTGTGTGCCTAAAGCGTGGGCTATGGGGCTTTGTCCCACTGGATGGCTTCAAAGCTGATCGCAAAGTAGTATGTGTGACATTCTTCAGCAGGTTGCTTGAAGTCGATGTCTACTTCGCCCTTTGTTGATTCGCATGGTTCAAGTTGAACACATACGAAGTTTACAAACTTTACATTCATTATTTCTTCGTCGTCTACATCATATACGCCATCACCGTCGAAGTCCTTCCAGAAGACACCTAAGGCGGGACTCGTTGGGGGCGGAGTTGTCCATGTCCAATTAAGCTCGCCTGTGGGATCCCACACATTAACGCCTGTTATGTGGAGTGGTATGGTTCCGATGTTGTGTAATACAACGGTGGTGAAGTCAACCCTGTATTGTGGATAAGCGTCGTGGATCTTGAAAACCAGTATCTTGTAGCCAGATTTGTTCGTATGTACATCTTGAACGTAGCTCGCTGGATCATAGTAGATTTCGGCCCATCCTACGTCTTTTGGTTCCGGCAGTAAGGGTTCGTTGTCTACGTAATCAAGGATTTCATCGGGATCAAATGCTAAGGTCATGCCACCCATTTGTACCGTGCCTTCGATAGTAACCGTGTCGCTCCAGTGGGCATACGCGAATCCGAATATGCTTAGTGTTATGGCTATTATTAGTGCCATTGCTCCGATCTTTCTGTTCCACATTTTCATTCACCTCAAAGTCTTACGGATCCGTGTATTTGTTCCACTGGATGGCTTCGATCTCAATGCTGAACGTGTAGGTGTGGCACATTTCTGCAGGCTGTTTGATGTCTACACATACTTCTGTCAAGAGTTCATTGCAAGGCTCAATCTGGTTGCCTTTAAGCGCCCTCACACCAAATTGGTCACCGAACGGACCAGGGAATTCCCATGGGGGAGCCTCTCCCCAATCAGGCGGAGTGAAACCCCAGTCTAATGGCTGCTTGTAAAGCCAAAGGTTAAGCACTAGTTGTGCTGGCGTTCTGTCGTCGTAAATCTCCCACATAGCACTAGGATACACAGTACTTTCTACAGCAGTGAAATTAGGTGGTAGGATTATAGTAACCCTCTGTATCTTGACTGGTATGGTTCCCGCGTTGTCAAGCGTGAACTTGTTTATAGCCCAGTATTGTGGGTAGCCTCCGGTGATCGTAAATGTCAGCAACTTGTACACAGTCTTATTGCTATGGACATCAATTTCTGGTTCGCTTAACGTACAAACGCCTTCCGCCACATGTTTTTCTGGCGGATACTGGTTATAATCCTCGGAATCCCATGAAGCAACTATCTTCGTAAACCCGAAGGTGAGGCTGCCCATTTCCGCGGTGCCATCGATAGTAACCATGTCACTCCAGTGGGCGTATGCAAAGCCTGCCACGCTCAAAGCGATTACTAATAGTGCAAACATTCCCATAACTTTTGTCTTCATCTCTCGCTCGACCTCCTTTCTAAATTCGGGCTATCATCAGGCCAGACGTCGGCGCGCACCAACGTCCAACCCTTTAACGGGGGCTCCCAAGCCTAGTCCCCCGGATCCAGCATCTTTAGCGTGCCCTAGATCAAGCACGGTCGATTTGACAGCTGGCAGGTACTACTACCGCCACGGACTTTTGGTATACCTTTTAGTTGTATTTAAAAACCCAAGAACCAGCAAACCAGACCAGAGGATCAGACCAGACGTTCTCAAGCCTAAAAAAATAACAATCACAAAACTAAATCACGGCAAGCGGTGTTGACAAAACTCGACGACTTCCTCAACTCCATCAGAGACGGAACATGGCACAACTTCACCAAACTATCTAAAAAACTGAACATCCCCCTCAACCAACTAACCAAAATCTCAAAATTTCTATCAGAACAAGATATCCTTCAATACGAAGAAAAATTGAAATGGGTGAAACTCAATCCAGAGTGGAAGCCCCTCCTTGTTCAAGAAGAACAGGAAGAAGAAAAGATGGAGCACAAGCCATCCATTGCCACCATTATCATTCCCACCCAAGGAAGCATAAGCATACAAAACATCCACATCACCAACGCAACAGATAGAGACATTGAACTCTGGATAAGAGCCTGCAAAAAACGCGTAGAACTGGCAATAAGCAAAATCGAGTAGCTAAGACAGGTTAAGGCTTCATAGAAGAATAAATTGCTCCGCCTCCCTCAAAACCTCAAGCAGAGCCTTCCCCTTCTCAGTTGTCTGATACACAACCCCACCACCAGGATTATTCACCCCCACAATCAACCCCTTCTTAACCAGCTCAGAAAAATACTTGTTGAACCTCACAAAATTTAAGTTCGCCCTATAGATGATCCTCGTCTTATTCGCCCCCCTTGAGGCCTCGGTCAAAATATCTTTAATAACCTCTATTCGACTCCGCCTAATACCCATAGTGACACCAAATGTTAGTCTACAATATACCACTATAGTATGAAATAAAACTTTGCAACACGATTCTTGAAAACACACCAGAACCCTAACATGAAGATAAACACTTTCATGCAGCTTCAAACAAAAAAAATCACGCTGTTTGTCACCTTCAAGTTTAGAAAAATCTTCTAAACAAATTCCTCAGAAACCATTTATACCTCAACAATAATACCTTTAAACATCCACAAGGGAGTCTTAGGCCTTGTCGGCAATCGATGACATTCTAGAGCTTTTAAAAAACGGAAGGTGGCACGACGTAAGGGAAGTTGTGAAGAAGTCTAGATTACATGAGTCTAAAGTTGAAACAATTCTAAGCTTCTTAGCCGAGTACAAATTCATTGCTTTAAACAAAGAACAACAAAAAGCGAAACTCAACCCCACAATGCTCAAGTTCCTTAAAGAGGTTCAACATCTCAACAACAAAAATACGCTAAGTAGTTAGAAGGCCTCTGAGATTATGATAGACATCTAGGAAGCTCTGCCCCCTAGCCGTGGTTTGGAAAAAAGCCGGGTTGCCGTCTCCTCCCGTTTCTGAAACGGTTTTTAAAAGCCTCCTGTCGAGAAGAAAACCTAAGTATGTTTGGAGCTGGCGAAAACTGAGGTTACATCCGTACATGATGTGCGTTTTCTTTGCACCTTCAACAGCCACTTGCAAAATGTTTGCAATTATGTCTACTTGACTTCGATGCAAAGAGCTTGACTTCCTCTCGTGAATCATACAAGACACCAAAAGGTGCGTCTGACATATTTGTTTTATATACTTCTGTATATTTAAGATTTTACGACAACTTAGAACCTGATATAGTCTGATGAAGGAATAACAGATAAATAAACTGGATTCACCATTAAAACGTTGTATAAACTCGCTGGTTCGACCCCACATTTTGCCTTTGCGTTTGGGGATGAGGTTGAGGAGAAAAGAGAAAGGAGAAGATGGGGTGGTTTTAAAACGCCTTTCCCCTCAAACCCCCTTTTCCCCCGCGTTGGGAGGCGTCGCCAGCGTGTCTTCACTTCAGGTGTAAGTCTTTGTATACTATGTTGTGATCAACTTTTTTGTTCATAAAAACACTGATACGATGGTCACCAATTGTCAGTGATAGGACCTTTACGTTTCTTCCCTCTACAACGATATGGTTGATCCTGCCCAGTTTAAACGCGTTCATCATGTATTCTCCTGAATTTAGCACTGTGGACGACAAGATCGCGTAGTCAATTATTTTGCTTGGATCTTTAATGTCTACGGAAGCAGACTTTGGGTCTCTGAGGATGTATCCGATAATTCCCTCCTTGGTCTTAATGTTTTCCAGGTTAACATGCAGGTTTTCGATTTTTTCTTCAAGTTTGTTTTTAGCAGGCTCCTTTTCTTCAAGTTCGTTTTTAGCTGGCATTTTGAATCTCCTTTATGATGCTATCGGTTTGACTTTTACAAGCTCTCCCTTTTTCGCTTTAAGCGCTCGGCAGGTTTTCTCCGGTATTAGTATCAGTCCTTGTCCTTGCCGTTTTGGATCGTTTATCTCCTTCACTCCGCGTTGGGTTTTCTTCCCGCCAATAGTTTCGATTTCAACCTTGCTAACATCTTTTCCGTCAAGATGCTGAGACCATTCTTTTAGATGAACTCCATCGACTTGCACGTTGTCGCCAGTGAAGAACCCGGTGAGAGTGTCGACAACGAGTTGTTGTGAGGGCATGAATTTGAGTGGGGTAGGGACGATGTTCTCCAGCAGCTTTAGAACCGTTGGAACTATGACATTCGTGATGGAGAGTAGGTAAGTTGTGTTCGCACGAGGGGAGGTCGTTACAACCATGTACATGTCTTTAACGCGTGAGATGTGTAGTTTGCCGTTCTCCCCGTTGACAGACAATGCGTCGAGTCCGCCAATTGCAACTGCCTTTTCAGCTAGACTTTGAAAGGAGTGCACTGTTTTTTTCATTAATGGGTCAGCTTCCCCGTCTCCTGTAATTATGGAGCCGTCTTTTGTGAAGATGAAGGAGTATTTGATGTCGGGGCACATTTTTTTGATTTCTGTTAGGGTGTTCTTTAGCGCTGTTGCGTACATGTCTTTACTCATCTTTTCACTTCCAGGGGCGGCCCTACGAGATCTTGAGTAAGATTTTTTCTGGAACCCCGTTGTTTTCCAGCACTAGGTACTTGACCCCTTCAGTGTCTCCGATCTGGTCCACCCACTTCAATGCTTCACGAGCCTTCTGTAAGACTAGGAGTCTATCCTGCTGGCTTCGAACGACCTCTTCGATACAGGTTAACTCGTGGAACGGGTTGGCGTCTAACACAACGTCGAGGTCTCCGACGGTGATCTCTCCAAGGGTGTTCTGAGCTGTCTTTTGGCCAGCCAGCTTGTAGACTACTTCCCGAATCTTTTTTGACCTCTCAGCCAACGAGCGTATCTCGTCGAGCCGGCGCAGGTATTCGCCTAGCACGCTTTTTGTCCGAGCTATCTCGTCGTCTATAGTTCTGGAAATGTCGGCTGCTGATTCGTATTCTTTTAGTTCCACAACCATACTAGCACCTCCAAAGGAATGTTATAAAGGGAGTTGGGTTTCCCTACCCCAATTCTCAGGCTGTCTTTTTCGTTACGTCCACTAGGGCGCTGTAGCTCTGTACGGGAATTGTTTGCCGGTGGATGTGATCAAGTATATGTCATAAGTGGTTCCAGAAGTCCACGATAGGGGTGCGGTGACAGATTCAGTGGCTCCTTGAGCTACAGGAACTTCTTGTGGTAGGTTTGTTGGTGTTGCACCGGTGCTTATTTTGTACTTACTAACAGTCAAATCTGCTGTCCCTGTGTTCTGAACCGTTAAAGTTACATTACCTGTGCTAAAGGCGCATCCTTGGATTTCAAGTTGTTCGGTTGCCATGAAAGTGAAGGTTAGTGCTCCCATCCATGCGGCTACGGCGATTGAAACGGCGACGGTCACTGCAATCAGGATGATCGCTGCAACAACTGGGCTCAACGCCTTCTTTCCCTTCCAGATTCTTTTCATTTTTGTTCTTATCCCTCCTTTTGGAGTTTCACTAGGGGATAATAGAGTATGGAGATTTAAATCTTACTACTTACGACTATCTATTTGGACGAAACTTAAGCAAGCCGCCACGAGGCTTCCCTAAACAACCGCCTCAAAAAGCTCCAACAGAAGCCTCGCCATCTTCTCACCGAACTCGGTCTTCACGTAATACTTCTTCAACGGATCGATGGGCACGCTCTTAGCCAACCCTAGATTCTCAATCTCCATCATCCTGGACCTGAACGTCCCGTCACTCAGTGTTAGACCCAGCCCCTGCATGAACTCCTTAGCCGCTTTCCACCGACCCCTGTCCAAGTGCAAGAGAAAGATACAGTCGATCGCGTGATCTTTCTCCAACATCGACTTGATCGCGGAAAGTTTCTCATCGGTGAGGATGCGCTTGACGTTTTCTTCTTCAGTCAACTTTTCCCCGACTCTCCATCTTTTATCTTAAGTATATCTTCACATTTAATACATTTAACCTATATTACGATTTCTGAAATAACTCTCGTCTCACAAGACTTCAAGAAGTCTGTTGTCTTAAGGTGCTAAGGTTTAACAATACTTAGCTTTCGTAAGACACAAGATTTAATACATAGAAATGAGTCCTATTGAATATGAGGAGCACAATGCTACACATTAAGCGAACCACAGCGAAATTAAGAAAAAAACTGAAGGCTGTGAAGAAACTCAAGTTTTGGGGAAAACGCAAAGAAGAAGTCATTCCTCCCGCACCCCCGATCCCTATCCCGAGAGGTTATCGGACGGTTGAGAGGACCGCCTTATACGAGCCCTTTGCTCACGCCGTCATTGTACAGAACCCCGCAACGGGCGAGTTTAAGTATATCCTAGACGAGCTTCAACTCGATCCCTTTGAACAGGGCATATACGACCGAATCTTGGAAATTCTGCTCGCGGAAATCCGTTCACCGAAGGAAGAAATAAAGGACCCTAGAGTCTTTTTCGACACGGAAGCGAAAAAAATCATTGAAAAATATCGTATCAGCCTAGGTTGGTTAGCCGACGTTTCTTGGTCCAAGATTCTGTATCACGCGGAAAGAGATCTAGTCGGCTTCGGGCAGATCGACGCCTTGATGCGGGACGCCAACATCGAGGATATCTCTTGCGATGGCGTTGGCAAGCCAGTTTACGTTTGGCACAGAAAGTATGAGAACCTTGAGTCAAACCTCTTCTTCAGAGAGGACGAGGAGCTGGACAATCTTATGGTTAAACTGGTTCACATGGCTGGTAAACACGTTAGCTCCGCGTTTCCGATTGTTGACGCTTCTCTGCCGGGTAAGCACAGACTCGCCGTTTGCTATAGACGTGAGGTAACCCCTTTCGGAACAACCTTCACCATCAGAAAGTTCCGGGAGGATCCTTACTCCATCATTGACTTGATCAACCTTGGAACCTTGTCTGAAGAGATAGCGGCCTATTTCTGGGTGGGTCTAGAAAACCGGGCCTCTATCATGGTGCTCGGTGGAACAGCGGCGGGCAAGACCACGGCTCTAAACGCTTTGGCTTGCCTCATTAAGCCTGGAAGCAAGCTCCTCACGATTGAAGAGACTGCTGAACTCAATTTGCCCCATGAAAACTGGGTTTCATTCATTTCTAGGCGAAGCTATGGTCTAGGGGAGAATCAAGCAGGTGAGGTTTCACTCTTTGATTTGGTTAAGGCTTCAATGAGACACCGTCCAGACTATCTGATTGTAGGTGAGGTTCGAGGAAGCGAAGCTTACGTTCTGTTCCAAGCGTTGGCAACAGGTCACGGTGGCATGTGCACGATGCACGCGGAAAGCCTTAATTCCGCTGTCCGACGTTTAACTCAGAAACCCATGGACATAGCGCCAGCGTACATACCTCTCATGAACTTGGTTGGAATCATTCGAAGGGTGCACCTACCAAAAGCTGGCGAAATGAAGGCTTACAGAAGGATAACCTCCGTAGATGAAATCGCTGATTATGAAAAATACCAAAAAGTGTTTGAATGGGAACCAGCCAGCGACAATTTTAGTTCCTCCCTAAGCAGAAGCCTGTTGCTCTCTGATATGTCAAAACGCCTTGGTGTTAGTCAGCATGACCTAACTGAGGAAATGGAACGCCGCAAAAACGTGTTGGGCTGGATGCGAAGACGCAACATACGAAGCTATCGGGATGTCGCGCAGGTCATAACTGAGTACTACTCCAGACCAAAGGAATTTTATGAAAAGAAGGTGGAACCAGTTGTCTCTGCTAAATCTCCTTGAGGGCTGGTCCTATCGTCTCTTCGGACGATTTTCGCTTAAATTTTTAGGCAACATCTTCGAGTTAAAGGAATACCTGCGGAAGGCAGGGATAAAAATTTATCCAGACACCTACGTTTCGCTAATGTTTTTCGTGGCTTTTTTGACCATGCCAGTAACCATCACGGCAATCGTGCTCTTGTATTTTTTTAAGTTTATTCCTTTGATTTTTCTTGTTCCCACACCGATCTGGATCATGATAGTTTTTATGCTTACACCTATTATGAAGGCTGGCGAGAGGGCCCATGCCCTAGAGAGAGAAATGCCATTCGTCGCTGCGTACGTGACCGTTATGGCTACGGGCGGCATCTCACCCTACATGAGCATTAAGAGGCTTTCTAATGTGGAGTTAATGCCTGCAATGCGCAAAGAATCCAAAGAAGTGATTAAGGATGTAGAAATCTTTGGCATGGACCCGCTCTCGGCTTTAGGGAAATCAGCTAAAGAGAACCCCTTGGACATTTATGAAGATTTTTTTTCAGGGTATGCCTCAACGGTCATAACTGGCGGCGACATCACGCATTATTTGGAAACAAAAACATCTGACATCTTTAAGACCCGGTCCATGAGGATTAGAGCTGCTGCTGAACGCCTCGGAATGCTTCTAGAATCCTTCATAATCATAATGGTCCTTATGTCTCTCTGTTTCTACATTCTGTTCAGCGTTGAAACAATTTATAGCACTGGCATCTCAATTTACTCCAGCATACTACTGTACACATACATTTTCGCACCCATGCTCTCAGTTGTCTTCATTTACCTTGCCCATGACATGCAACCTAAAACCCCGATCACAGATTGGCAACCGTACAAAGCCTTCGCCATCTGCCTATCAGTCGGCGCTGTAGTTTTTCTCTTGGTCACCGGCTTCATGGGCATGGTTCAGGTTCCGTTCCTCTATGGTATAAGCAGCGCCGTTGATCTACCCACGGCATTCGCCGTCGCACTGTTTATCTCCACTGGACCTCCAGCCCTCATTCAAATAAAAGCTGCAGGGAAGAAGTTGAGTGTTGAGCGGGGGATAGCCAACTTTCTTCGTGATTTAACTGAAATTAGAAAAACCGGTTTAGCTCCGGAAAGATGTATCGAAAGCCTTTCAAAGCGCAACTACGGAAAATTCACTAAGGAGCTGCAACAAATTTCGTCTGAGCTTTCTTGGGGAGTTCCACTGAGGCAAGTTTTCAGGAGTTTTCTGACACGAACCAAGAGTTGGTTGTCGCAGATCGTCGTATTTCTGCTTGTAGAGACGATTGACGTAGGAGGCGGGACTATCTCTATGATTGAGGGGCTCGCGAGATTCAACCATATGACCCAAGAAGTGGAGAAAGAGAAGAGGATGAGCACTCGACCCTACATGATAGTGCCCTATTTCGCCGCGATTTTGCTCACGGCTACAACGCTTTTGACACTGGTTTTCGTCACTAAAACGGTGAGCATAGCCGAATCCTCGCAGCAGATCGATCTAGCCGGCATCACCACCATCTTCACCGTTTCAGTTATCTTCCACACCTACATGATTGGACTGGTGGCTGGTAAGATCAGCGAAGAATCCATATCCGCCGGATTCAAGCACTCCGCCTTGCTCGTGGTCATTACCTTACTGGCATCTGTTCTGGTCCCACAGCTTGTGAGCTTGTGATCACATGAGGAGACTGCCATTACCTCTTTTACGCCACAACAAGGCTGTTTCATACACGATGTCAGCCATCATCATCACCGCTGTCACTGTTGCTCTCGTCATTGCGACCTCCGTATATGCTTACCAAGTTTTGGAGCGACAGAGAGGTGCAGCCGAGTTTGAGGTGGCCAAGAAGTCAATTCTGGCTTTTAACGACGCGTTGGAAAACGTCGCCTGGAAGCCTAAATCTTCTCGATCGGTGAGGTTCACGATTGAGTATGGTAATTTGGAGTTGATGCCTGACGCTTCAATCCTAAACGTGAGTGCAACCGTAGGTAGCAATGAGTACCTACTAAATTCCACCTCAACGGGGCTTGCGAGATATTCCATAAAAAACAGTTACGTGAACTTCGGCGAGGGACATGAGTCCTACATTTTAGGGGACGCCAGTCTCATAGTCACTGAAGGCACGGAAAGCCTTGGCAGAGCACTCATCGGGCAAGAATTAGGCTGGGTCAATATCACCCTGAGCTATAGAACACGGGCTATGAGAGCTTCTGTGATTGAAGTTAATGGAACGGATGTTAATTACGTGAACGTGTCGATAGTTAAGGTCCTGATTGGACAATGGTCAACTCATATTCACACTTTTGACCTTAAAGCTAGGTGTCTCGACGTAAAAACGAGTGCTCTGAGTGTAGACGCTGGTGTAGAAAACTGCACAATCCGCGTTCAGTCAGGAGGCGAATCAGATTCAACCGTAATTCCGCTAGATCCTGGAAAGGTCGTCTTTAACGTTATAGTCGCCGAGGTAGAAGTCACTCTGTAGGAGAGGCAAAATTGCCAGCACCGACCATGAGTCACGTCATATGCACCACAGCCCTAATTGCATTAATTTTCGTGATGCAGTTTTCCTACTTCTACGTGGTTGACAACATCAGCGCGGAGATGACTAGGAGAGAGCTGAAGGAAATCGCCGACTACGTTTCAGACACGCTGGCAAACCTGTATTTTCTGGCAAACTCCACCAATCGTAACGTTGTACTCCAGAAGATGCTAAACCTGCCTTCAGCTATTAGAGGTTCAACCTACCTCATGCAAATAGAGTTCAATGAAACAACCCGTGTCGCTCAACATGTACACGGTTACATCAAAGGCAAATCTTGGATCGACGCTACTTCATGGATTCTCCCCGGTTTAAGGCTTGATGGCCAATACGAAACGGTTGAAAGCGGGGGGAAAACGGTGATTGCTGGGTGTAAACGCGATTCTACGAGTGTCTACGTGTGGATTGCTTACGAAGTTTAGTTTGCGTTTCGATGTCTGTTATGTCTAGTTTTTGACATATTTCGGTTTTTGACCTAAGATATAAATCCTCAATAGTAAGACTTAATATATAGTATAAATACGTAGACTATTGGAGAAAAACAGTATGACGGGCACCCTCTACGACCATCTAACGGCAGTGATCATTACAGGCGCACTCTTCGTAGCCGCCGTAGTTGCAGTGCCCACCCTGAGTTACGTGAATTTGCTATACGTTGATCAGCAGCAACTCAGAAACGTAGCCTTAGAAACGTTGAAAACCATGCTTCTAGACACAGGCTATCCCTTAAATTGGGGATCAGACGACGACTTCAACCAGAGCAACCTGGAAAGATTTGGCCTCGCGCTTTCAGACAGCTCCTCTTCTTACATGCTGGATCCGGACAAGGTTCAAAGACTGGTTGTAAATAACTCTTTAGGATGGGTAGAGTATGAAACAGTTCGCCAGCTGTTGGGATTACAAGGCTACGGCTTCAGCATCAGAATTTTGCCCCCATTCAATGTTACGGTGAAAGACATCAGTCCTCCTGGACTGAAAAATCAAGAGTTTGAAGTCACGGTTACGTTCAACGATAAAAAACCGATTCCAAACGCCGTTGTTGAAGCGAACATTGTGTACTCGTATCTAGTGGATCCGGGAGAAACAGAGTTAGATAATAAATATGCTATACGTTACACTCAGGGAAAAGGAATCACCAATGAGCTCGGAAAATGCAATATTCAAACGCAGATAGATGACCCTCTGGGTCGAGTTCAGGAAAATCTTCTGATAATTATCAAAACAACTGTAGCAGATGTAACAACTGTAACCATGATGTACAAAGAAGGCTCATCACCGGAGGGTCTAGCCAAAATCAACGTATACGGCGATAGTCTTAATCTCACCCGGCCAGAAAAATATGATCCAAACGCCAACATTTGGATATGCGACATAGCGATGATCACAGAAGACGGGTTGATACGTCTTTATAACGGAACGAAAAGCGATAATTTAAATTACGGTTCCAAGGATCTTTGGAATAAAATTTTTAACGGTTTGAAAAGCATGGGTCCAGTTTTTATGGTTTTCGATTTCAATGCGGTTGAGAAAGGCGGTGGAAGACAAGGCGCTCTTCTGGTTGGTCCTTATCCGAACCATATGGGAAGTCGAGTTACGCACTATGGTAGTGACCGTCAGAGCTTCACCTCTGGGGGATCCGTGACGCTTTCGAGGGCCGTTAACATATCGGGCATGACTTACATTGTGGAGCTGACGTTGTGGAAGGAGATGTGAAGTACTTAGGGAGAATATGTATCGTGAGACATAATACTTAATACAGAGTTCTTCATATATATGTATAGGGGCAGAACAGAAGAACACCTGAACAAGTAAACAGTTCTGCCCAACCATAAAGCCGCAAAAAAGAGGTGAGAGGTTGGCGGGAGAAGTATACGGGTACATAATTGGCTTAGTAATAACAGGCATAATCTTCATATCCGCAGTGGCTGTCGTACCAAACCTGAGCTACGTCAATCTGCTTTACGTCGACCAGCAGCAACTCAGAAACACTGCTTTAGAGACCATGAAAGCAATACTTCTGCAAGCAGGCTCCCCCGCTAGCTGGGGTTCCGAGGACCCGTTTAATCAAGACAGCGTTAGCAGGTTCGGGTTAGCCTGCGCAGAAAGTTCCTCATCCTACGTGTTAGATTCAGATAAGGTTCAAAGACTAGTTGTAGACAACCCGATAGGATACGTGGAATACGACAAAATGCGCGAGTTGCTGGGATTAGAGGGATACGGCTTCAGCATCTGCATCCTTCCACCCTTCAACGTTACGATAGAAGAACTAGATTTTGAGCCTCCTGACCTAGAGTTCGAGGTCAAAGTCTCAGATAACTACGGAACGCCTGTACCAAACGCGATCGTTGATTCCACGATAATATATTCAACACAAGAAGGGGTAAACTCGACGCTCCACGTTACCATTGCTGAAACCGCTTTCACAGGCGATTTAGGAACGTGTAAAGTGAATGAGACATTAAATCCGTCAGAGGGAATTTCAGATATAATAGTGGTTTTTGAAGTGACCGTAGCTGACTTAGCAACCATATTTGTCACTTACCAGAAAAATCCGCCAGAAGACATTGCAAATGTGAACTTAGTCGGTGACAATTTAATCCTCACCGTGCCTGATGCGACTCCTAGAGGAGCAAGATGGGTTGACAATTTAGTCATGTACGGAGAAGAAAAACTCACGTTCCTTTATAACGGCACTCGCAGTAATGAGGACAAACTAACTTATGGAGAGGGATACAAAGTTTGGACTGAATCCTTTAACGACCTGAAGTACCACAATCCGACTTTGCTGATCTTCAATTTCTTCGCGGTTGACCCTGGTCCTAGTGCTCGAAGGGAAATTCTAGTCGCGGGTCCATACCCAAACTGGATGGGGTCGAGAGTTATACAGTACGGCGGTGCTCTGGAACACGCTGGCAAGACAGCGGTAAACCTTCACAGAACCGTTATCATCTCAGGGATGACCTACATCGTAGAGCTGACGCTGTGGAAAGAATGATCAAAGTAAATCGTGGATAATTGCTATAAGTAGGCGCAATGCATATATCTTAAGTATTACGACATTCTATATATCTCATGGCACACACTCAAGGAAGAGAACACTTGAGAAAAACAAAGAGCAACAAAGGACAGATGCGCGTCGTCGAGGCTCTACTGGCCTCCCTCGTTATCCTAGTCGCGATAACCTTCATCAACGTTTTCGCCGTCGCTCCATCAAGTTCCATGTATGAAGCCAGCGAATCAGAAAAAGTAGGATACAATGTTCTGCATGATCTAGATGAACAAGGGCTTCTGTGCCGGTTCGTTTACAATAAAGAATGGGAAAACCTAACAGCCGCTTTGATGACCTCTCTACCCCCAGACGTATACTTCGATCTAACCGTATATTATCTGAACGACACCGTAGTCAACGAGGGTGTGCCGATACGTTACGGCAACCCCAACATCTTTGAAACCTCAGGTTCAGTAGCGTCTGTATCCTACATCGTCCCTGGATATCAGACAAACTATGACCCCAAAATCTTGGTTTTGCAACTCGTGAGGGAATAATGATAATGGGAAGACTTGTAAAACAGAAACAGGGACAATTCATAGTCATAGCGGCCTTGATGATTTCTATTATGATAGTTTCTATAGGAGCTATAATGTATGGCGCTGTGACCTACTTCAGATACGAGAGATGGGAGGAATATCTGGCGATTATTGACAACGTGAAGTTGGGCTCACACCGTCTGGTTGAGATGAGCTTAGCCAGTCACACGTTGACCTTGGATAATGCAACGTTAAAGAATAATCTGGATCAGTGGCGAAGCAACATAACAAAGGCTTACCCCGGTTTTGGACTCAACCTTGCATACTCCAATGCCTCGGGTTCACAATACGTTTATGACGTGAACATCAACTACTCCTGTGGGTTAGCCCGCTACTGGTACAATGAGACTTCTTTCTCAGTTGCGAACGTCACCTTTACCCTTGACATCACTTCGGTTGGGCTGTCTGGATACGAGTTTACTGCGATTGCTTTTCTGAGGATGAGGATCCTTGACGTTGCCTGGTCCTCTAGCGATAAGGATTTATCGATCTACTTAACCGTTGAGAGGGAAGGCTTAACACCCGTAACAAACCTAAAAAAGAGCAACTTTCAGGTTGAGGTTGCCGGTTACGATTCTGTAGATTTTACGGTAACGCAATACTACAGCGGAACATATGACTCCTTTATCTACGAAATACGCTGCGACTCCATTCTCGCACAGCCTTCAAGCGTAGAGGTCACCGCAGTTGATGCTAGAAACATCAAAGTGATCGCCAACTCAACTGTAACCTAAGGCTGACCACAGAACACTCCACACAATATCTCCGTAGACTAGGGCAAAAATCAAGCCAACCGTGACAAAAATGAGCAGGGGCAAGCCAGGAGTCGCCCAAACCTCATTTTGAAGCTTTCCTTCATGCCCGGCTTTCTGAATTCTCCCAACAACTTCGCTCCTATCTTCATATTTTGGAACAAAAAGCAGCTTCCTCTCGTTCTCGTTGACGTCTTCGAGCGGAAACAAGTGCTCCTTCTTTTCCAGCTGAGTGATATTAACCTTGTAACCGCAGAGAAACACTAGAATCTTTCGCCATACCGACTCTTCTTCAAACCCCTCGAAAAGTCTCTTTCCGGTTTTGTGCTTCCAAAGATAATTGCGCACAACAACGTAGAACACGCTCAGCGCAGCCAAAAGAACAGCGTTGCAGAATACGGTGATGGGAAAAAACGGAGAAACGAAGCCGGAATAGGTTTGAGGAAAAGAAGTGGGATAGGATGGTAGGGCGAGAGAAAGACACATGAGAGCTTTGGCGTCGGCTCCACCAAAAGCCCCCGAGTAGAAAAGAGCTAGGGAAAGAGCCGACGTTACAGCAAAGGATAGAGCATAAATGTGCAGTAATTCCGGGGCAAACAAAAAGAATTGCAGAGAGGTTAAAGCGAAGGCTGAGGGTGCAAGAATCGCCCACACCCAATTGCTCACTTCCCGTTTCTTAAAATCACTCCACGAAGCAAAAATCATAAAGAACAAACATAGCAGAACTCGTGCACCGTCAAGTATTCCATTCATAGTGCGTCTCCCATTATGAAATTATTTAGAATCGGTATAAAAGGAGATCATAATTCTGCAGATCCTGAGGAACATAGAACTAATCAAAGGCATTGGAACCCGCATATACCTGATGACTGCTTAGTGAGACTATGAGGCCTTAACGCTATCTTCCCATTCCACGCCGGGACCTGCAACCTTCACTTTGTAGGTGCTGCCGGCACTGAAATCAAGCCCAGCATCAGTACCATTTACCGTTATTTTAATGACTGCGTCAACGCTGAGAGAAGCACCAGCTGTCGGAAAACCTGCAGGCGAAGTTACAGAGTCAGTATGATCCACTGCATCTATGTAAACCTTGTCGAGAGTCACATCTTCCGTGCCCCAGTTTCTAACGTAAACAGTGACCATGTTTGAAGTTGCATTGATAACTTTGGAATCATATTTTATCGCTTTACCAGCAGTAGTTGTTTGCGTTGTTGTGAATGTTATGACCCAGGCGTAGGTGATTATGATGGCGCCAACAGCGATAACTATCAGCAGAAGCGTTGCCAGGATCGGCGATATTCCCTTTCTAGATGCCAATTTTTTGACCAAAGCAATTCCTCCCTTTGACAGAGAAGTTGTGGGGGCTACCATATTTAACATGTATGAACTGTGAGTACGTATTTTAGGTATACATGTGCTGATTCAAAACCTGCGTCTGATTAGTGAGAATCTGAGTGAGATGTTCTCCTAGGACACTTGGAGCAGAATGAGGAAATAATATGTTCGAAATAGGCCGATGAGCGAACGATGTCTGGGAAGTTTACTAGGCCAAGAAGGTGGCCATCTTCAACTATAGGAAGTCTTTTGATTTTTCCTTCGATCATGAGTCTCACAGCATCACGAATGTCGGTTTGAGGCTCACCAACCACGAGGGGCTTCGACATTATCTTATCAACTCTCGTCTTTCGCGGATCTTTAGACTTAAGTAAAACCCTTTTCAGCATGTCCCTTTCAGTTACTATTCCAACAGGCTTCCCCCTCCTCATCACCACCAAACACCCTATGTCATGCTTGTACATGAGTTTCGTAGCCTCCCTAACGGTTGCCTCCGCCCCCACCGTTATGACATCCTTGATCATTATGTCTTCAACCTTCAGCGACATGGACGCACCAGCTGCTTATCAATATCAGAGCACAATACGATAATTTCTCTTCATGTCGATTGTCAACGTTTTTCTTTAAAATAGATTATGAATTCGAAGTACAGATTTACAGTATTTTTCAGTTTCACAGAGGATAAAGCACGATACACAGGCAGTAGATGTTTTAATTTTTCTCAGAGTCTAAGATAGTCTGAGGCACATGACGGAAGTGCATCTTCAGAAATGCAGAAAATTGAACAATATCGACAGAAAGTAATTTGCAAACAGAGGATCATTTTGAGCCATTTGTGGGTTTTCTTAACTTTGTTCAAGCATAGGTGTTGAATGAATACATTCTACTAATCTAGGACAACCCAAGCATTCGTCAGGAATTTGGGCGTTTTTCGGAAGCTTTTTTAAGTATCCGAAATAGTGGGGACACTCGGGAGGTCTTGCTGAGGTAGGTGTTTCTTCTGTGCTTTCAGGGGCTTCAATGTGTTCTGGGGGTTTTTCTGGTGTCTCTGATATTTCAACTAATATCGCTGACTTTGTTTCACCGGGTGCCGTAGGCCTTTTTGGGCTTTTTTGTT
>JAOUMI010000039.1 GCA_029881555.1 Candidatus Bathyarchaeota archaeon
GAGAAAAGAAGTTGCTATTCTGTGAATAAACGTTAAAGGCAGAACCCGACAAAGTGTAGTGTTCGCGAGATGATCCGGAATGTCGATTGAAAAAGGAGATTTCATTCTTATCGACTACGTGGCTAAGGTTAAAGAAACCGGCGAGATCTTTGACACCACCATCGAAGAAGTGGCAAAAAAGGAGAGGCTGTACAAAGAAGGCGAAATCTACGAGTCAAGGCTGATGGTTGTCGGCGAAGGGTGGATGCTGAAGGAACTAGAAGAAAGCCTGCCCAACTTTGAGCTTAAAAAAACAGCCTCCGTCGAGATACCACCAGAAAAGGCTTTTGGACCCCGAGACCCAGAAAAGGTCAGGCTAGTTCCGCTTCGACGACTCACCACCCGCGGAATCACACCGCAACCGGGTATGCGCATTGAGCTTGACAGAAAATTCGCCACCGTGAGAACCATGGGATCCGGAAGGGTCCAGCTGGACTTCAACCCTCCGCTCGCGGGTAAAACTCTAATCTACGATGTTACTGTACAGAAAAAGCTTGAAACAAAACTGGAGAAGATCACCGCTCTCATCCACCGAAGGATTCCAGCGGTTGAGGTGGGGGAGTTCAACTTGAAAATAAGCAAAAAAGGTGCGGTGATAAACGTGCCTGAAGAAGCTTTCTACGTGGATGGACTGCAACTCGCGAAGAGAGGCATCGCCACCGACATACAAAAGTTCTTTCCGGAAACCACAACCGTAAAGTTTGTTGAAGCGTTCAAAAGAAAGGAAACAGGCAGAGAACAGGCATAAAAGGGTAAACGCTAACTCGAGCTTTTAATCTATCACACCCGTGGCTCTTGCAAGCTTTTCAGCCGAATCGTAACTCAGCGTTCTTTTCTCCAAAATTGTGTAACGCTCAGGTCGAATTGCGCTTGCCCGCAACAAAGCCTGTACAACATGTTCAGGTTCTATTCCTAACTCCTCCGCCGTAGTGGGGGCACCCACCTTCTCCAGCGTCTCTTTGACACGCTTCCAATCCATTCCGTGAAGACACGCCATCATTATTGTTCCCACACCACACTGTTCCCCGTGCATAGCGGGCTTTGGCGCGATAAGATCGAGGGCATGGCTAAACAGGTGCTCCGAACCACTGCAGGGTCGGCTACTTCCCGCAATGCTCATGGCCACGCCGCAACTAATCAGGGCTTCCAAAAGAACCCGCACACCCTCTTCCACTCCGGGCTGAATCATTTTCGCGTGTTCAGCAACAAGCTTCGCGCTCATCAGGGATAAACTCGCTGCGTACTCGCCGTAATACTCTTTTTTTGTGTTATGTGCCAACTCCCAATCGCGAACCGCCGTAAACTTGGCCACAACATCTCCACATCCGCTAGCCGCAAAACGATGGGACGCCTGAGTGATAACACTGGTGTCCGCGACAATGGCCATTGGGGACTGCGCCATCTTAGAGTAGGGTTTGTTCTGTCCTCTAAGGGAGACAACACAACTCGCAATTCCGTCGTGTGACGCTGTGGTCGGTATGCTCATGAACGGAATCCCTTGAAGCGCAGAACCAAGCTTTGCCACATCAATCTTGGTGCCGCCGCCGATTCCAAGCACCACCTGCGGTTTCAGTTTCATTATTTTTTCCTCAACTGTCCTAACATCCTTTACAGTGAAGGAGGGCACGATGAACTGGTTGACATCAATTCCAGTGTCATGGAGGAGATCGGTAATTCTTTGGCCCGCAACATGACGCGTGTGAGGACCCGTTACCACAAGTGCGGATTCGGAAAAGCCGAGCCTTTTACAAATGTCGCCTATAAGCTCTATGGTTTCGTTTCCCACGATGACTTCTCTCGGGAGTTGCATGCGGTGTAGCTTCAACCTGGATCACGTTTTAAGATGGTTTGACCAATATTAATGGGCTTGAAACGCTTTTAAATCTAACTTGATTTTGCTTACTGCTTTTCTAGAACAGAGTGACACAAAAAACTTATTACCAACATCTCCGTCTCTACATGTCGCTAGCTTCTCCCGAGAAGTTATTGTTGGCACATTCAATATTCGGGAGAGACCGAAAATGCGTGAAATGTTTGATCATTCAGCTTTGAAAGGGACAACAACGATTGGCGTGGTTTGCAAAGAAGGGATTATCGTAGCCTCTGACACCCGCGTGACTATGGGAACTTTTGTAGCCCACAAGAGGGGGAAAAAAGTGTACAAGATCGACGACCACTTGGCCATGACCATTTCAGGCAGTGTTGCAGACGCGCAACGAACAGTGGAAATACTCAAGGTAAACGCGCAGCTGTACAAACTGAACAACAAACGCCCGATACCAGTAAGCTCCGCAGCCCGGCTCATTGCGAACCTCTTTTTCTCAGCTCGGCTGGCGCCGTTGATAGCCAGGGTTCTCGTCGGAGGCGTTGACAGCTCAGGACCCCGCGTGTTTTCACTAGATCCCTTTGGTAGCCTCACCGAAGAGAAGTGCGTCGCCACGGGCTCAGGTTCTCCCATTGCCTACGGAGTGTTGGAAGACAAATACAAAGAAGACATGACGATCAACGATCTTCTGTCCGTGGTTGTGCGTGCCGTTGACTCTGCTATGAAAAGGGACTCCGCGAGTGGAGACAGCTTTGACGTGGCGGTTATAGACTCGGAAGGGTATCGTGAACTGAGTGGCGATGAAAAAAAGGGTATCTTGGGAGGCTCGTGAGAAGCGATAAGGAAGCGTGAAACCCATCGACAAGACAAAGGTGGAAATCAGCCAAACAATTTTTGAGTACATCCCTAAAGAGGCGGAGATCACCCGCATCGAATTCGAAGGTCCAGCCTTAGCGGTTTACACGAAGAAGCCGGAGTTTCTTATTGAACAGGGTCATGTAATTGCAGACATCGTCAACTTGATTAGGAAAAGGATCGTTTTGCGTTCCGACCCCTCCGTAAGATTGCCAGAGAAGGATACAGAAAGGATTATGCACGAGATTGTTCCAAAAGAGGCGGAGATCACCAGCATAAGTTTTGACCCTAGCTTAGGCGAGGTTATCACAGAAGCGAAAAAGCCCGGCTTAGTTATCGGGAAAAACGGAGTAATCTTACAAGAGATCATTAGACAGACACGATGGAGACCCCGCGTTTTAAGGAGTCCTCCAATACCTTCAAAAATTATGGCACACATGCGGCATTTTCTCCACACCGAAAGCAAAGAGCGGGACAGGATACTCCGTACGGTGGGTGAGAAAATCTTTAGATCTATGGTCTACGAGATTGGAGACATCCGGATCACCGCGTTGGGAGGCTTCCAAGAGGTTGGGAGATCCGCTATTCTTGTGCAAACAAGAGAAAGTCGGGTGTTGCTGGATTGTGGCATCAATCCAGGCTCCGCAAAACCCCTTGAAGCCTTTCCTCGACTTGACGTGCCTCAGTTCAATTTAGACTCTTTAGACGCCGTGATCATAAGTCACTCGCATCTGGACCACTGCGGGTTCCTCCCATTCTTGTTTAAGTATGGCTACGATGGACCGGTTTATTGCTCGGCTCCCACCTCAAGCCTCATGACCTTGCTTCAGCTTGACTATCTTGACGTTTTGGGTAAGCAGGGAGGGATGCGGCCCTACGATCAGAAAGACGTGCGAGAAACTGTTTTGCACACAATTCCGTTGCGATATGGCGCCGTGACCGACATAGCACCGGACATCCGTCTAACCCTACACAACGCAGGACACATTCTCGGGTCATCCGTGACGCACTTGCACATCGGAGAGGGCTTGCACAACATTGTTTATACAGGCGATTACAAGTATGGAAAAACCATGCTTCTCGAGCCTGCAGCCACAGAGTTTCCAAGGGTGGAGACCATAATAACCGAGAGCACGTATGGATCTCCACAAGACGTGATGCCGCCTAGGATGGAGGCAGAAGAGAGACTTGTGTCCATGATAAATGGGACTTTAGATCGAGGGGGCAAGGTGTTGATTCCGGTTCCGGCTGTCGGTAGAGCTCAAGAGATCCTGTTGATTATCGACGGGTATATGCGGCAGGGGCTTTTGAAGGAGGCGCCGGTGTTTATTGAGGGCATGATTTCCGAGGCAACCGCCATTCACACGGCTTATCCAGAGTACTTGGCAAGAGAAGTGCGGAGCAGCATTCTTCATGAGGGAGTTAACCCGTTTCAATCGGATTACTTCACTATTGTGGAGCATCCCAGCGCAAGGGAAGAAATCGTTGAGGGGACAGAGAGCATCATCATTGCGACTTCAGGCATGCTGGAAGGCGGACCCGCGATTGACTACTTTAAGTATCTGGCGCCAGACAAAAACAACAGTATGATCTTCGTTAGCTACCAGATTGAGGGAACCTTGGGGCGTAGGGCGCAGAAGGGCTTAGCGGAAACACCTATGATAAGCAGCGAGGGAAAGATCGAGATTGTGAAGGTTAACTTGGATGTTAAGTCCATTGGGGGCTTTTCTGGGCATTCGGACAGGAGACAAATTGTCAGCTACGTCCGTCGGGTCACGCCGAAGCCCGAGAAAGTGATTGTGTGCCATGGCGAGAGGCAAAAGTGTTTTAACATAGCTAACATCTTTCAGAGAAAATACAACATTAGGGCTTGTGTGCCGGATATACTAGAAACAGTTAGGCTGCGGTAGGCATTTGATGCTTAGATGCCACTGTTTTTTCTCGCCAGATTCGAATGAAGGGGGGAGTGATAACTACACGCTCCTCACCTAGACGGGCGATGTCTCCTCCAACCACTGTGGTGAACTCGTGTAGCTCGCTTACTGCCCTTTTGACATCTTCAATATTCTTTCTAGCAAGTGGGCCGACTCTTAAGATGAGTATGTTCCCTGATTTTACTTCGCGTTTGATCACGTCTACGTCCTCAAGGTCGCGCAAAGGTAGGGCTTTCAGATAAGCTTTAGTTGGAGGACCAGTTGAGGCTAGGGCTTCCTCGGTCTCTGCTGGCTTTTCACCCTTCTTAATCTTGTCGATTACTTTTCCAAATTTTTTTCCTAAGCTTGACAAAGTTCTACTCCCCCGATAAACAAGCTATCCCTTAAACTTTAAGCTTTGTGTACTAGAGATATTTCTACGTAACATACAAGCTTCCAAAATTTTTGGGGAGAATCGCACGGACGGATGGTAGGACGTGAATGAACTAGCTTTTTCATAACGAGGCTCTTTTCCGCGTTTACATGAAAATGTCTAAAGTGCCTGAAAATAACCCAGGCAGAATCATTGGCGCTTCGAATCATTGAAGCATATTCCTAATAAAAGTCTAGCCGAGGCACCAAATTAAAGCATTAAGGCCACGGTGCCCTGTGGGCTATAAACTCTTAAACAATGCGGGCGAAACTCTTTTTTCCTTAGTTAATCAGAATGCTAGGAATCGAGGTTGAGATTATGAGCGAACCCTTACGGTCTCAAGGACTTAAACTTAATCTGCTCAATAAAGACGAACTCTACGAGATTCATTTGGCTACACTAGATGTGCTTGAAAGGATTGGTGTAGGTATCTACGAAGACAGAGCGCTTAAACTAATGGACGAGGCCGGAGCAATTGTTGACTACGATAAGAAGATTGTGAAGATACCTCAACATTTGCTGAAGGAGCTGATTAAGAAAGCCCCTGAGGTTGTCACGCTGTACGCCAGAAATCCCAAACACACTGTTAAGCTTAGACCCAGGGGAAAAACCTACTTCAACAACTCAAGTTACGGAATAAAAGTTTACGATCTGAATACGAGAATGCACAGGGATTCAAAAAGCGAAGATGTTGCTAATTTCGCGAGGCTAACAGACGCTCTAGAAAATATTCATGTATTCCTTCCGACGGTTACTGCACATGATATCCCAGAGTACGTGAGAGCTCTCCATGAACTCGCAATAGCATTGGAAAACACTGAGAAACATGTGTCCCACGCAACTTATGGCGCCGATGCGATTAAGCACTACATT
>JAOUMI010000040.1 GCA_029881555.1 Candidatus Bathyarchaeota archaeon
GGATCCGGTTCCGTTTACAATTTGCTCTCCTCTCATTGAACCAGATGATGTGAAATGCTTTGATGAGGTGTCTGCGAGGAAGGGTGGTTTCGGGTTCTTAGAAAGAGGAGAACAATTCATGTCATTATTCGTAGTAGCTGAATAGCTTTTAGAGGGTTTCTGGTGTGTCAAAGTCTAGGGATCGCAACATTGAGCATATGGTCTACTTTTTTCTTGATATAGGTTGACTTTCAACCACACTTGAACCACACAAATTATGGAATAGAAAAAGGCGCGCGCGTAAAATACCTAGTTTTAGGCACAAAATAATTCCGTAAATAACAAAAGCAACAACAAAGCTAATCTCGCAGAAGCCATACATTAAGCCTCGAACACTGCCTTCACTAAGAAGAGGGTTCAAGCCAAGCGGCCAAAATGGCTTTATGTCAGCGTAGAGAGGGGCGTCCAACAGGATGTGCGAGTAAACTCCAATCAATGCTCCTGCAAAAATTCTTGGAAAAGAACGCTTTTGATCTAGCTTGAGAAAACGCAGTGGTATTTCTAAATGCTTCCTTATAGGAAAAATCACTACTGCTAAAACTAGGGACAGCAACGTACCGCCAACAAAGGAATGCAGGAAACCATGCATTGGAAAAGGCCAGTTGGGAAACCACATCATTGCTGCCGCAGCTTCTATATCGGGAACGATACTGCCAAGCAGAAGTGCTGGCAAGTCCATAAACCATAGTAGGACTAGCGCAAGAACAAGTGCAGGACCGAGATGAAATGGAGTAAGAGGCATCTACTTTAGTGATTGAATTTCACTGTTTAATCAATTTTGGGGTATAATCTTCTCAATTGCTAGAACCTTTAGAGAAGACTTCCCTTAGCTTCTTTTCCGGGGCTCCTAGGCAGTAGAGTATGCCTGTTAGGTTCTCCTTTGTTATCACGCCGTCAGCTACCTTTTTAAGGATGTTTTTAGGATTGAGCGCTATTCCTAAACCCGAACTTTGGAGCATGAATCGGTCGTTGGCGCCGTCTCCAACCGCAACGATTTCCTCCAACAAGAGGTTCTCTTTTCTAGCCAACCGCCTGATTATCTCGCCTTTCCGTCTGTCGTCGATTACGGGTTCCTCCACCTCGCCCGTCAATTTACCCTCCTTGATCACAAGTTTGTTGGCATAGGCATAGTCTATGCTAAGCTTCTTCTTTATCTGGTCAACGAAGTACTTGAAACCTCCAGAGACTAAGGCAATCTTGAATCCTAACGCCTTGAGCGTGCTTATCAGTTCTTCTGCGCCCGGCGTGATTTCCAAGTTTTCTGCTATGGCTTCAAGAACCTCCACTTTCAAATCCTTTAACAATCTTGCACGTTCTCTGAGGGCTTGTCTGAAATCGATTTCACCGCTCATTGCTTTTCGCGTGATCTCCCTTACTTTTTCGCCTACTCCAGCGGCTTTGGCGAGTTCATCGATTACTTCGACGTCGATTAATGTGCTGTCTACGTCAAAAACTATCAGTCTCTTTGGTCTTTGAAATCCGTCCTCTGTCTGAACGACTACATCTTGTCCAACTTCGCCAGTCGCGTCTTCAAGCCCAATTCTGAAGTCTTCAAAGTTGGAGGGAAGATCGCTGAGGTCCATCGATATCTCCATGACGTTTAGCTCTCCTGAGGCAACCATCCTTATCCTCTCTATGTTCGCTTTTTTCTCGTACAGAAACCTTGAAACTCTTGCGACGATGCCTGGCCGGTCCTTTCCAATGGTGGTTAACAAAGCAAGTTTCTTTTCGCCTTTGCGTCTCCCAGCAACATAGGGTTCTATGATTAACTCTAAGCCTATCTTGCTTCCGATGCCCACTAACTGATCCTTGAGGTTTTCAACTGATATAACAGCGGTGCGACAGTCCACTATCATGAAAATGGCGAAGAGTCCCCTCATGCTAAAAGCTTCGATGTCAACGATGTTTACGTTTGCACTGGCGATCGCGTCAGTTATCTCCGCGATCAGTCCTGGCTTGTCTTTTCCCGTTGCTGTGATTACGGCGAAGTCCATTGTCACGTGAACACCTCTATTTCTAAGTCTCTTTAACTGTTGAACCACTAATTTTCGTGTTTCGGTCTAGAATGTTTCGGCTGCTTTTGGGTAGGAGCCGAGAATTTTTACGAAGGCTGACTTATTTTCAAGGGCTTTCAGCGCTTCCTGACACCTTTTCTCAAGTCTGTGGCCTTCAAAATCTAGGTAGAAGTTGTATTCCCAGGGCTGTTGTTTCGTTGGTCTTGATTCGATTTTCGTTAGGTTTATGCCCCTCGAGGCAAACTCCTCAAGAGTGTGAAATAACGCGCCTGGAACGTGTTTAGTGGAAAAGATTATGGAGGTCTTGTCTTCGCCAGTGGGCGGCGAATCGTTTTTAGATAGGACGAAAAATCTCGTGTAGTTGTTCGGGTTGTCCGCTATTCCCTTAACAAGAGCTTTCATCCCGTAGATTTCCGCGGCTCTCTCACTGGCAATAGCTCCAGCGTCCATCAGACTCTTTTCCTTCATCATTTTCACGCTACCAGCAGTGTCGTAGGTTGGAATAAGCTCACAGCCCAAATCTTCTAGGAAACCCCTACACTGGGCCAAGGCTTGAGGATGGGAGTAAACCACTTTGACCGATTTCAACTCTGTTTTGGGGTTGGTTATGAGGCAGTGAACGATCCTGAGGATTGTCTCGCCGCAAACCTTCAGGTCACGGGTTAAAAACAGGTCGTAGGTTTGGTTTACGCTTCCTTCTGTGGAGTTTTCGATGGGAACCACCCCATACAAGTTTTCTCCCTGTTCTACACTTTCAAAAACGTCAGATAGGTTTCTGCAGGGCTTCACTTCTGCTGAAGGGCCAAAAAAAGAGTAAACCGCGCTTTCACTGTAGGCTCCTATCTCACCCTGAAAAGCGACTTTCATTTCACCGCCACGCTCTCACTGTAGTTTGCGTCTCCTCAACAAAATTTTGTTAATGCCGTTTATCATCGCCTCAACACTAGCCATGACTATGTCTTCACGAGCAGCCCTCGCAGACATAACGTTTCCATCATTATCCTCAACCTTTATAACAACCTCAGCTATAGCGTCTGACCCCCCGGTTAGAGCCTCCAGCCGATACTCCTTTAATCGAACGTTCACCAGGTTAGCCGTGAGCTTTTGCACAGCCTTAACAGCAGCGTCCACAGGGCCTAAGCCCGTCTCGGCAGCCACGTATTCTTTCCCGTCCAAAACTAATTTCACTGAAGCCGTTGGGATGACCTTGATTCCAGTTACTACTGCCAGATCCTTCAAGTCAACAATCTTCTCCTCTTTGACCACTCTCCCTGTAACGGCGCTGGTTATAGCCAACAAATCAGCGTCTGTCACAAGTTTGCCCTTGTCTCCCAGATACTTCACCCTTTCAACTATATCTCTTAATTGCTCCTTAGTGGGATGTACTCCCACTTCTTCCAACTCTGTTTTTATACCTCGGGTGCCCGCGTGTTTTCCAGCCACCAGTCTTCTCCTTCTCCCCACAAGCTCAGGTCTGATCGGTTCAAAGGTTCGGGGAACCACCGCAACTCCGCGGGTGTGGATGCCAGACTCGTGGACAAAGGCGTTTTCGCCCACGATTGCCTTGTTTGGTTGGATCGTGATCCCTGTTAGTCGGGAAACCAGATGTGAGGTTCCGTAGATCAGCTTGGTGTTTATCCCTGTTTTCAAGCCGTGAATCAGGTGAAGCGCCATCACAACCTCCTCCAACGCTGCGTTTCCAGCCCTCTCACCCAGCCCGTTCACGGCCACGTGAATTTGAGAGGCCCCACCTTCTACTCCTGCTAGAGAGTTTGCCACAGCCATTCCAAAGTCGTTGTGGCAGTGCACGCTTATGGGCACCTTCACCGTGGTTTTAACATCTTCAATGAGCTTCCGCATGGCTGCTGGAGTCATCACACCCACCGTATCGGGGATGTTTATTCGGTCTGCTCCAGCCTCTTCAGCGGCGCTACATATTTGCTTCAAAAACTTCATGTCGGTTCTTGTGGCGTCCATGGGCGAAAACTCACACACCAACCCATGGTTCTTAATGTACTCCACAGACTCCACTGTCCTTGACAAAACCTGTTCAGGCGTCAGACCCAGAGCGTGTTCCATCTGCACTTCCGAGGTGGAGATAAACGTGTGAACAGAATCAACTTCACATTCTACGGCTGCGTCAATATCCTCCTTCATGGTGCGGGCGAGACCGCATATCTCGGCTTTCAGTCCGGCTTTAGCTATTTCCCTAACCGCCTTCTTCTCACCCTTTGAGGTTATCGGGGTGCCAGCCTCTATCACGTCCACACCCAACCTGTCGAGTTGTTGAGCTATCTCTAATTTCTCCTCCGGAGTGAGAGACACACCTGGGGTTTGCTCTCCGTCTCTAAGCGTGGTGTCAAACATCCGGACGTACGCTACGTCTTTAGGCTTCAAACTTCCAACCTCCAAACTAAATTTTCCTACATATTCCTTCATTTACACAACCGTTTTTCCCACAATCTCCTCCGCAATGGCCTCCCCCACCTCCACCGTTTTGGCGTTTCCACCAAAATCTGGAACAGTTATTCCCTTGCGTAACGTCGCAACCACACTTTCCTCTATTGCCTCAGCCGCGGCTAAACATGTGGGATCACCATGTTGCTCACCTAACCAGTCGAGCATCATCTTCGCGGCAAGGATCATGGAGCACGGGTTAGCCGTGTGCTTTCCAACTCTGCTCGGGGCCGACCCGTGAACCGGCTCGAACAGAGCGAATTTGTCTCCGACGTTTGCTCCAGGAGCCATGCCTAAGCCTCCGACGAGTTGAGCAGCTTCATCTGAGAGGATGTCGCCAAACATGTTGGTTGTCACGATGACATCGAATGTCTGCGGCTCCTTGATTATCCGCATAGCAGCGGCGTCGACGTACTGCTCGTTAAAAGCTATGTCCGGATACTGCTTGGCTACTTTTCTGCAAACTTCTGCGAAGAGACCGCAGGTTACCCTCATAACGTTTGCTTTGTGGACGGCTGTGACCCTTTTCTTTTTGTTTCGTCTCCTTGCCAGCTCGAAGGCTTTCCTCGCTATTCGTTCGCTTCCCTTCCTCGTTATGACTCTCAAGCAGATGGCGGTGTCGTCTAAAGCAAACTCTAGGCCCCTGTAAACTCCTTCAGTGTTCTCCCTCACAAACACGAAGTCTACGTCAGGTCTCACGCACGGGACTGATGGATAAGCCTTTACGGGTCGAATGTTGGCGTAAAGATCAAACATGAGCCTCAACTTCACGATGACATCGGCTGCCGTTTCGCCTACTGGGCCCTTCAGGCATGCGTGAGAGGCTTTTATAGTCTCCACGGTTTCCTCTGGAAGGGCTACACCTCTCCGCTTGAAACACTCGTCGCCAGCCTCTACCTCAACCATGCTTAAGTCCAACCCAAACCTCTTTTGAACGGCTTCTAGAACCTTCAGTGTCGTTTCGGTGAGTTCGGGTCCAATCCCGTCGCCTGAAATAAGAGCTATCTTGTAGTCCCTCATTTCAACCTCTTCCTCAAGTGTTCTATGAGGCCTCCTTCATTCAATATCTCTAGGATAAACGCTGGAAGTTGGGTTGCATGAAGAGTTGAGTTTTTCAACTGGTTTTTTACCAAGCCCTTCTGCATGTCCACCGTTAACTCGTCGCCTTCTTCAACCTTGCTCGAAATCCCGTGGCATTCAAGCACTGGCAAGCCGATGTTTATGGAGTTTCTGTAAAAGATGCGGGCGAAGGACTCCGCAAGCACACACCTCACGCCAGCGTGCTTAAGCGCCAGAGGCGCCTGCTCCCGACTAGAGCCGCAACCAAAGTTTCTT